>NZ_JBEXPG010000016.1:0-139434 GCF_040611935.1 Streptomyces sp. NPDC006512
TGCGCGTACACGAAGACCGTCCGGCCCTCGACCGTCCCCCACCCCGTGATCACACCATCGGTGTAGGGCTTCTTCGCCTCCAGACCGAAACCGGTCGCCCGGTGCCGGCGCAGCTGCTCGACCTCCCGGAACGAACCCTCGTCGAGCAGGAGCGCGATCCGCTCCCGGGCGGTCAGCTTGCCCTTGGCGTGCTGCGCCTCCGTCGCCCGGTCACTCGGCCCACGCCGCGCCTCCTCACGGAGGGAGTGCAGCTCGGCCACTTTCGCGGTGAGGCTCGTCGTCATGTGCCCTCTCGACCCCTGCCCCGCGGTGCGGGCGGCTCATCGGTTCCCGCGGGCCTCCGAAGGCCCGCCCCCCACCATTGAACGAGCAGCCGCGGCGGCTTCTCCACCGCTTGCGACCCCTATTCTCCGCGCGCCCACCCCTAGAGCCGGAACTGTTGAATGCCCGTGCATTTGAGGTTTCCTTGAGGTTTCCCATCGTGACGGAACGGACTCGCGCCGATTTCGATGAACCAGACTCGACTTGGCCGCGTCTCATCTACGAAAGGAGTTCGAGCAGTTGTCCGTCCGGAAGTTGGTAGAGTTCCGTCCAACCTGCCGAACGGGAAGAACAGGTCTGCCGTTTGACCAGCGGTGAGCGCTGAATTCCATGCGCTCCTCGGGCACCCCTTCCTGCCCGCGCGGGAACTCGAAGGAATAGCCATGTCATGCCATGGAACCGACATGCAGCGTTTCGCATCTCATTGGGGAGGCTTCCACAGCCATGTTGGTGGAGCGGGATGAACAGATCGTCAAGCTGACCTCCTGGATGACCGGCGCCGCCCGGTCCCACGGCACCGCTCACGGAGCCGGACAGGCGATGCCGCACGGCCCCGCTCCCGACGACCCCTCCAGACCCGGCCGGACAGCGGTGATCAGCGGCCCGGTGGCGTCCGGCAAGACGGCACTGCTCCACCGCGTGCTGGAGCGGACGTCCGACGCGGGCGTCCGGCTCCTGAGCGCCGTGACGTCCGCCGCCGAACAGGACATCCCCTTCGGCGTGGCGGAGGAACTGCTGCGCGACACCCGGGACGCCTCCGGCCCCCTCCCGCTGCACGGGCAGCCGGGCAGTGAGGGACTCGTCCCCGCGCAGACCCTCGTGGCGTTCCACGCCCGGCTCGCGGGCCTGGCGGCACGCGGACCGCTCCTCATCGCCATCGACGACGTGCAGTACGCCGATCCGCAGTCCCTGCACTGCCTGCTGTACGCCCTCGGCCGGGCCCGCGGCACGGGGGCGGACCTCTCGCTGCTGGTGACACGTGGCCCCGACGCGGGGGCGACACCGCCGCACGTGCTGGAGGAGCTGCTCCGCCAGGCCGGGGGACCCCGCCTGCGGCTGGGCCCGCTCACCGCGCGCGGGGTGGAGGCACTGCTGGCCCACCGGACGGGGAACGCGGACCCCGCGGACTCCGGCACGGCGGCCGCGCCGGCGCACACCGCCCGCCTGGCCGCCTCCCTCCACGCGGCCACCGGCGGCAACCCGCTGCTGGTCCACAGCCTCGTCGACGAGCTGATACCCCGGCTCCGGGACGCGGAGCCGGCCGACGGGCCCGTCCACGCGGGCGAGCAGTTCCTCCAGAACGCGCTGATCTGCGTCCACCGCACCGGCATCGAGGGTCTGCGGGTCGCCCAGGGCATCGCGCTGCTGGACGACGCCGGCCCGCTGCCGCTCCTGGCCCGGCTGGTGAAGGCCGAGGAGCGCACGGTGGAACAGGTGGTCGCCGCCCTCGCCGAGGCGGGCATCCTCCACGGGGCGCGCTTCCGGCACGGGGCGGTGCGGACGGCCGTGCTGGAGAGCCTGGCCGACGACGCCGTGGCCCGGCTGCGCCGGCGGGCCGCGCGGCTGCTGTACGAAGCCGGGGCGGCGCCGGTGGCCGTCGCCGCGCACCTGCTGGGCCACGGGGCGGAGGTTCCCGACGAGGAGTGGGCCCCCGGCGTGCTGAGCGAAGCCGCGCACGCGGCGCTGGCCTCCCAGCGGATCGGGTTCGCGGTGCGCTGCCTGCGGCTGGCGGAGGAGTGCTCCCGGGACGAGCGGGAGCGGCTGCAGCTGCGTACCAGCATGGCCAAGTTCATCTGGCGGGTGAACCCCTCCGCGTGGGCCCACGAACTCCGGCCGCTGAACGCCGCCCTGCGGGACGGCACGCTGCCGGTCACCGACTCCCTGCGGCTCGTCGGCGACCTGCTGTGGAACGGCTGGATCGACGACGCGGCGACCGCCATCCAGTACGCCGTCACGGACATGCCGGGTACCGCCGACCCCACGCTCACCACCGAACTGCGCGGCGTGCGCCTCGTGCTGGCCTCCACGTACCCGACCCTGCTGGACCGGCTGGACGGCGCACTGGGGACGGCGGGGGTCGGTGCGGAGCACCCGGCGGGCGCCCCGAAGGACGGCATGACGGCCGCGATGGAGGTGCTCCAGGGTGTCCTCGGTACGCAGACGGGCACCCCGGCCGCGGACCGCCGGGACCGGGCCTCGGCGGACGAGGCGTTCACCGAGACCGCCGAGCGGATCCTCGCGGGCACCCGCCTCACCGAGGAGACCCACGTCACGGTACGGGCGTGCCTGCTGGCCCTGCTGTACGCGGACCGGCTCGGCCCGGCGGCCCTGTGGACGGACCGGCTGCTGGTGGAGGCATCCGAGCGCGACGCACCCGGATGGACCGCCGTGATGCAGGCGATGCGCGCGCACATGGCGCTGCGCCGCGGTGAACTCGTACAGGCGCGGCGCCTGGCCGAACAGGCGCTGGAGCAACTCCCGCCGCACGCCTGGGGCGTGGGCATCGGCATGCCGCTGGCCGCCCTCATCGAGGCCCGGACCGCCATGGGCGACCACGAGGCCGCGGCCGCGCTGGTGGACCACCCGGTGCCGGAGCAGATGCTGCTGACGCGCTACGGCCTGCACTACGTCTACGCGCGTGGCAGGCACCAGCTCGCCACCGGACGGCACCACGCGGCGCTCACGGACTTCATGACCTGCGGAAGGCTGATGCGCGACTGGGCCATCGACCGCTCGGGGCTGGCGCCCTGGCGGGTCGGGGTCGCGGAGGCCTCGCTGGCCCTCGGCAACCGGGAACAAGCGGAGCGGTTCGCCCGGGAGCAGCTCGCCGCCGACGCCGGACCGCGGGTACGCGGCATGGCCCTGCGCGTCCTGGCGGGCGCACGGCCCCTGCCCGACCGGCCCGCCCTGCTGGACCGGGCCGTGGCCCTGCTCCAGGAGGAGGGCGACTCCCACGAGCTCGCCCGGGCCCTGGCCGATCTCGGGGCGGCCTACGAGCGGCTCGGCGACGCGGCCCGCGGGAAGACCTGCACCCGCCGGGCGTGGCGGATCGCCGAGGCCTGCAACGGCCGGGAGGAACCCGCGCAGCCCCACCAGGGCGGCGACCAGCCCGCGCCGAGCGAGCCGCCGACGCCCGTGGCCGCCCCGCAGCCGGGCCCCGCGGGGCCGCGGCCCGCGGCGGTGTCCTCCCTGACGGACGCCGAGCGCAGGGTGGCGACGCTCGCCGCGCACGGGTACACGAACCGGGAGATCAGCGACAAGCTGTTCATCACCGTCAGCACCGTGGAACAGCATCTGACCCGGGTGTATAGGAAGATCAACATCACCCGTCGTCAAGACCTACCGGTCAGTTGGGACATCGATGTCGCGCACACTGCCTGATCCGCCCGCCCGCCCCGCTCCCGCCGACGGGTCCGCCACCGCGGCCGGACCCCGGCTGCTCGCGGTGAGCGACCTGCACATCGGGATGGCCGACAACCGGCCCATCACCGAATCCCTGCGGCCGACGCACCCGGACGACTGGCTGATCGTCGCCGGGGACGTCGGCGAGCTCAGCGAGGACATCGAGTGGGCGCTGCGCCTGCTGTCCGGACGCTTCGCCAAGGTGGTGTGGGCCCCGGGCAACCACGAGCTGTGGACGCCGCGCGAGGACCCGGTCCAGTCCCGCGGCGAGGAACGCTACCGGTACCTCGTGGAGCTGTGCCGCGGGCTGGGCGTGAGCACCCCCGAAGACCCCTGGCCGGTGTGGCGCGGCCCCGGCGGCCCCGTCGCCGTCGCCCCGCTGTTCCTGCTGTACGACTACACGTTCCGGGTGGCGGGCGTCACGACGAAGGAGGAGTCGCTGGCGCGGGCGCACGAGGCCGGTGTCGTCTGCACGGACGAGTACCTCCTGCACCCCGACCCCCACCCCGGCCGGGACGCCTGGTGCCGGGACCGGGTCGAGCGCACGCTGCGCCGGCTGGAGGCCCACGACCCCGCGGTGCCGCTGGTCCTGGTCAACCACTTCCCGCTGGTCCGCGAGCCCACCGACGTGCTGTGGCACCCGGAGTTCGCCCAGTGGTGCGGCACCGTGCTCACCACCGACTGGCACCGCAGGTTCCGTACGGCCGCCGTGGTCTACGGGCACCTGCACATCCCCCGGACCACCTGGTACGACGGGGTGCGCTTCGAGGAGGTGTCGATCGGCTACCCGCGCGAGTGGCGGCGCCGCGGCCACCCCAAGGGCCTGCTGCGGCAGATCCTGCCCTACACCGGCCTGCCCGAGGAGGGCACGGCCCGGACGGGGACCGCGGCCACCCTGCCGGGCCCCACGACCGACGACGGGAAGGCCCGGACGTGATCGAGACCCTGCTGCCCGATGCGGCGCGCGCCGACGAGGCCTTCGGGCCGGACGGATCCGCGGTCCTGTACCCGGAGGAGGCGGCCCTGGTCGCCACCGCCACGGAGGGGCGGCGCGAGGAGTTCACGACGGTACGGGGCTGCGCCCGGCGTGCGCTCAAGGCCCTCGGACTGCCGCCCGCTCCCGTCCTGCCGGGGAAGCGCAACGTGCCGCAGTGGCCCGCCGGGGTGGTGGGGGGCATGACGCACTGCGCCGGGTACCGGGCCGCCGTCCTCGCCCGGGACAGCGACCTGATGGCGGTCGGGATCGACGCCGAGCCGGACCGGCCGCTGCCCCGGGGAGTCCTGGAGTCGATCGCGCTCCCCCAGGAGCTGGCCTGGGCCCGCACCGCCCCGGTGGGCGGGGCGGCCGGGCTGTGCCGGGACCGGCTGCTGTTCAGCGCCAAGGAGGCCGTGTACAAGACCTGGTACCCCTTGGTGGGTACCGAGCTGGACTTCGAGGACGCCGCCCTGTCCTTCCGCACGGACGACGACGATCCGCGGACCGGCACCTTCCGGGCGCGGGTCCTGCGTCCGGGGACCGGCCCCGACGGCCGGCCGGTGACGGCGTTCACCGGCCGGTGGCTCGTGCGGCGCGGTCTGGTCGTGACCGCGATCGCCGTGCCCGCCCGCCGGGTGGCCGCGGCCGGCGCCAGTGCGGGCGGCGCCGCGGGCGGGGTGGGTCACCCGGGTCGATAGGGGTTGTCCGGCTCCGGGGCCGCTGCGTAGCGTGCGGGGACCGGACCGACCGTGCACGGCGGCGCGTGGGTCTCCCGCCGTCCGGTCCCGCTCCGACGCCGCGTCCCCGGCCGCGCCGGCTCGTCTCCGGTTTCCCCCTCGAAGCGATGCCGAACCGGCCCGAGAGGTACTCCAGATGACATCAGCAAGCCCGGCCCCCCTCACCATGCTCGTGCCGGACTTCCCGTTCTCCTACGACGGCTGGCTCCACCATCCGGCGGGCCTCGGGGCCCTGCCGCCGGGGCGCGCCGGAACGCCGGTGGCCGTCGTGGGCGGCGGCATGGCGGGGATGACCGCCGCCTACGAGCTGATGCGCCTCGGTCTGCGCCCGGTCGTGTACGAGGCCGGCCCGCTGGGCGGCCGGATGCGTTCGGTGCCCTTCCCGGGGCGGCCCGACTGCGTGGCGGAGATGGGCGCGATGCGCTTCCCGCTGTCGGCCCGCGCGCTGTTCCACTACATCGACCTGCTGGGGCTGCGGACCAGCCCGTTCCCCAACCCCCTCGCGGCGCACACCCCGAGCACCCTCGTCGACCTGGGCGGCGTGCGCCACACCGTGCGCCGCGCGGATCAACTGCCGGGCGTCTACCAGGAGGTGGCCGACGCCTGGGAGAAGGCGCTCCAGGAGCGGGCCGAGCTGGCGACGATGCGCGACGCGGTCCGGCGGCGCGACGTCGAGACGCTCAAGCACGTCTGGGACCGGCTGGTGCGGGAGTTCGACGACCAGTCCTTCTACGGCTTCCTCGCGACCAGTACGGCGTTCCGGTCGTTCCGGCACCGGGAGATCTTCGGGCAGGTGGGCTTCGGCACCGGCGGCTGGGACACCGACTTCCCGAACTCGCTGCTGGAGATCCTGCGCGTGGTCTACACGGGCGCCGACGACGACCAGGTGGCCATCCGCGGCGGCTCCCAGCAGGTACCGCGCGGGCTGTGGGAACACCGGCCGCGCCAGTGCGCGCACTGGCCGGCGGGCACCTCGCTGGCCTCCCTGCACGGCGGGGCGCCCCGGCCGGGGGTGCGGGCCGTCGCGCGCGACGGGGAGGAGTTCACCGTCACCGGCGCCGACGGGCGCGGGGACCGGTTCGCGGCCGTGGTGTACACCCCGCACGTGTGGACCCTGCTGAACCGTGTGGAGGCGGATCCGGAGCTGCTGAGCGCGCCGCTGTGGACGGCGGTGGAGCGGACCCACTACATGGGCTCGTCCAAGCTGTTCGTCCTGACGGACCGGCCGTTCTGGCGCGACGTGGACCCGGCCACCGGGCTGCCGGTGATGAGCATGACCCTCACCGACCGGATGCCGCGCGGGGTCTACCTGTTCGACGACGGCCCGGACCGGCCGGGGGTGATGTGCCTGTCGTACACGTGGAACGACGACTCGGCGAAGATGGCGACGCTGAGCGCACGGGAGCGGCTCGACGTGCTGCTGGAGAAGCTCGCGGCGATCTATCCCGGGCTGGACATCAGGTCGCACGTGATCGGCGATCCGCTGACCGTCACGTGGGAGAGCGAGCCGCACTTCATGGGCGCGTTCAAGTCGAACCTGCCGGGCCAGTACCGCTACCAGCGGCGGCTGTTCACGCAGTTCATGCAGCGCGGGCTGCCGGAGCGGCAGCGCGGGTTCTTCCTCTGCGGCGACGACGTGTCGTGGACGGCCGGGTTCGCGGAGGGCGCGGTGACCACGGCGCTGAACGCGGTGTGGGGCGTGGTGGACCATCTGGGCGGGGCGACCCACCCGGACAACCCCGGCCCCGGTGACCTCTTCGAGGCGCTGGCGCCCGTGGAACTGCCCTACGAGGCCTGACGCGGGACCGTGCCGGGGGCGTCAGCCCGTACGGGTGAGGGCGCCCCCGCCGGGCGGGGGCGCCCTCACCGTGCCGCCGGGACGGTCACGCCTGGGCGGCGGCCAGCTCGGTCAGCGCCTTCTTGTCGGGCTTGCCGTTGCGGTTGAGCGGGAACTGCTCCAGCACCACCACCTTGTTGGGCTGTTCGAAGGCCGGCAGCAGGGAGCACAGCCGCTCCCGCCAGTGGCCGGCGTCCCGCAGCTCCTCGTCCTCGACGAAGAACACCAGCTGCGAACCGCGCAGCTCGTCGGGCAGGGGCACGATGCGGGTGGGGCAGCCCTGGGCGGCCACCTTCCGTTCGATGAGCTCCGGGTAGAGGGTGTATCCCATCCGGTGCACGGCGAACTTGCGGCCCAGGACGTGCAGGTTGCCGTCGGCGTCGAGGTGGCCGAGGTCTCCGGTGGCCTGCCAGCCCGTGGCGTGGGCCGGGACGACGGTGCCGTCCTCGGCCACCTGTCCCAGGAGCGCGTCGGGGGTGTCGACCTCGATCTCGCCGGTCTCCCCCGCGGGCAGTTCGCCGCCGTCCTCGCCGGTGATCCGCAGGCGGATGCCCTCCATGGCCCGGCCGCAGGCGACCGGGTTGTCGAGGGTGGCGAAGGAGATGTTGCCGAGCTCCGTGGAGCCGTAACTGTCGAGGAGCGGCAGCCCGAACTCCTGCCGGTACCGCTCCACGAGCGGCGCGTCGAGGGGCGCGGCGCCGACGCAGAACATCCGGGTGTCGGCCAGGTGGGCGCGCAGCGAGGGCTTCCGGCCGATCAGGCCGAGGATGCTGCGGTAGCTGGACGGTGTCGCGTCGATGACCGTGACCCCGGCGTCGCGGGCCATGCGCAGGGCCCGGTCGAGACGGCGGTAGGGGGCGATCACCAGGGAGCAGCGGGTGAGCCAGGCGATGAGCACCATCGACAGGCCGTACTGGTGGGCGAAGGGCAGCAGCGGCATCAGCACGTCGTCGGCCCGGTGGCCGACCTGGTCCGCGTTGCGCCGGAGGTTGCGCAGGAACGAACCCCCGGACTTCACCACGCCCTTGGGGGATCCGGTGGAGCCGGAGGTCCACATGATGAGCCCGTCGGGGAGCTCGCCCCACGCGTCGAAGGACAGGGCGCTGTCCGTGGGCTCGTGGTCGGAGACGGCCACCATGAGTTCGTACAGGTGGACGGGGTCGGCGTCGGGGTAGACGGGCGTCTCGTCGTCGACGAAGGTGATCTTCACGCCGGTGCGGACGGCGATCCGGCGGGTCTCCTCGGCGTGTTCCTGCTGGTCGACGAGGACGATGGAGGCACCGACGTGCATGAGGGCGTACAGGACGCACACGTAGCTCGCCGAGTTGCCGGCCTTCAGCATGACCCGGTCGCCGAGGCCGATGCCGCGTTCGCGGATCGCCTCGGCCACCCGGAGGGCGTCCTGTTCGAACTCTTCGACGGGACGTACCGAGTCTGCTGCACATATCTTCGCGGTCATCGGTCGCACAATGTCCTTCCTCTGGGCCGGGACACGGCCGGGCGGCGTGCGGTGCGCCGGGCCGGCGGTGCGTCGGGCCCGTTCAGGGGTGGATCGCGGGATTCGCGAGCTTCACAGGGGATGCGGGGCCGGCCGGTGCCGTCCCCGTGGGTTGGTGCGGTGAGGCGTGTCGCGTGACGCGCCGCCGGCCGTGCCGTCGTCGCCGGTCACGTACGTGGACGACACAGCTCTCCACCCCGCACGCTAGGCACGGCTCCGGGGGCCGGGTACCCCTGAACGACCCCTGAGAGCCCCTGAGTACCCCTCAACACCCGTCATTCCGGGTCTGGTTCGCCGAGCGAGATGAGCTGGTCGTGGACGACGTTGACCACCTCCCTGCGGTACGACCTCAGGTAGCCCTGGGCTCCGGGGAAGACTTCCAGGTCGAAACCGCCGGACGTGCACCGCCGCCACGCCCGGACACCGGCCGGAGCGGCGTACCGGTCGTACTGGGCGGTCAGGGCGACGACCCGGCATGTCAGGGCGGGCGGGCCGAGGCTGCCGCGGTGGCCGGGGGCCGTCCGCCCGGAGACGAAGAGGGTCAACGGCGCGGCGTAGGTCTCGCGTTCCAGCCGGCACGCCACCGAGTAGGCCAGTTCGGCGCCCAGGCGGTGGCCGAAGAGGGCGAACGGCCGGTCGGCCCAGCCCCGTACCGCTTCGAAGACCTTGCCGGCGAGCAGGGCGCGCGCCGCCGGGTCGAGGTCCTCCTCCGCGGGCATGGCGGGGTACTGGACGACGAGCAGTTCCACGGTGGGCAGCAGCAGTTCGGCCATGGCGAGGTAGCAGAGCGGGGAGTTCCGTGAGCTGGGGAAGCAGATCATGCGGTAGCTGCTCTGGAGTGCGGGCTGCCGGATCTGTATCAGGCCGACCTCGTCGGGGGTGGTCTCCCCGTCGGGGGGCCGGCCGTGCGCATGGGTCATGCTCCCTGGAACTCCGCCTCGGGTGGGTGCCTTCGACTCGTGGTCGGGCGTACGGCCGACGCCTCCCGTGCGGAGGGCCTTCATGAAGGGGTCTGTGCCTCGCGGTGGTCGCCCGCGGTGCTGGAGACGACCTCCAGGCCCTGTCCGGCCAGCCACCGCAGGACGTCCTCGATCTCCGACTCGCCGTGGGCGGTGGGCCGGACGGCGTCGAGGGCCTCGTGCACGGCGTCCGTGAAGAAGTACACCCCGGCCCGGCCCGGTACGACCTGCGCCGCCGGACGGCGGCTGCGGAACTCCTCCAGCTGCCCGCCGATGCCGCCGGGGGCGAAGACGTCCCCCGGGTGCGTCACGAAGTCCTCCTCGCCCAGCCAGTCCCGCGCGGTGCGCACGGCGCGGGCGGGCCCCAGCGGCCCGCGTTGGGGGAGGTAGGTGACCGCGACGCCGAAGCGGGCGCCGTCGCCGACGGCCGCCCGTACGTCTTCGGCGGTGTCACCGAGGACGATGCCGACGTCCGTGATGCCCGCGTCGGCGATGCCCTCGATGACGTGGAACAGGACGGGTTTCCCCGACGCCGGGTGGAGCCGCACGGCAGGGGTGGCGGGCGGGGGGTGCGGACGGGAACCGGATCCCCCCGGCAGGACGAGTGCTTTCACGGGGTCTCCTCGCGAAAATGGTGAGGTGATCGGAGTTGGTCCGCCGCGATCACCCGGAGATGCTATGAGGATATTCATCGGGACCGCAATACGTGATCACCCCTATTCCCCCCTAGCGATTTCCTCATTCCCCCTAGGTCCGGGGCCTGTTGGCCCGTGGTGCGGCCTCGCGTGCTAGACAGGGCGCGCATCACTTCCGTGTCCTATTCAGTCGGCGCCCGACGCGCGGCCGGTCACGCGACATTCCCCGCGCGAACCCGCCGGACCGCCGTCGCCGCGTCCCGCTTGATTCGCAGGAACAAATGAAACCTGAACGACCCGTGGATTCCGCTGTCGTGGTCGACGGACTGGTCAAGAAGTACCGGGACCGTGACCGGCCGGCGGTGGACGGTTTGAGCTTCTCGGTCCGCAGGGGCGAGGTCTTCGGATTCCTGGGCCCGAACGGAGCCGGCAAGACGACGACCATCGGCATCCTCACCACCCGCGTCGCCCCGACGGCGGGTCGCGCGTTCGTGCAGGGCGTCGACGTCGTGGCCCATCCCGCCCAGGCCCGCCGGGCCTTCGCCGTCGTCCCGCAGCGCAACAACCTCGACCAGTCGCTGACACTGCGGCAGAACCTGACCTTCCACGCCGGCTACCACGGCATGCGGCGGGCCGAACGGAGCCGCCTGGCCGACGAATGCCTGGAGTGGGTGGGGCTCGCCGACCGCGGCAAGGACCGCGGGGACCAGCTCTCCGGCGGCCAGACCCAACGCGTCATGATCGCCCGCGCCCTGATGCACCGGCCCGACGTGCTGTTCCTGGACGAGCCGGCCAACGGGCTCGACCCGCAGGCCCGGCTGTTCATCCACGAGCGGGTCGCCGAGCTGGGCGGGCGCGGCGTGACCACCGTGCTCACCACCCACGACATGGACGAGGCGGCCCGGCTCTGTGACCGCGTCGGCATCGTGGACCACGGGCGGCTCCTCGCCCTGGACACCCCGCAGGCGCTGATGCAGAGCCTCAGCGGCACCGCCCTCACCCTGACGGTCCGGCCGGCGGAACCCGGTACGGCAGGCCCCGGCGGGGAAGCGTCCGGTGCGGCGGAGGTCATCCGCCTGCTGGAGAAGATCGAGGCGGTGACGCGGGTCGAACGGATCGAGCCGCCGCGCCCGGACGGCGCCGCGGCCGAGCCCGCGGACGGCCCGGCTCACGGTCCGGCGCTCGGCGTCGACGCACCCGTACGGCTCCGTCTCTACAGCGACGCGCCGCCCGGCGCGGTGCTTCCGGCCGCCATCACCACCCTGACGGCGGCGAGCTGCGACATCAAGGACATCAAAGTGGGGACCGCCACGCTGGAGGACGTCTTCATCGAGCTGACCGGCAGGGAGCTGCGATGAAGACCGCCACCGCCCCCGACTCCGTCTCCGACCCCGTCTCCGGGTTCCCCCGGCAGCTGCGGCCCGCGCCCACCGGCGTCCGCTCGGTGACCCGTACCTTCTTCTTCATCCTCTGGCGGGACGTCTTCGTCACCGGGCGCGAACTGGGCACCTTCCTCGCCCAGGTGCTCGTGGAGCCGTTCTTCATCCTGTTCGTCTTCGGCAAGGTCCTCGGCGAACTCGGCTACACCGGGGGCGGCTTCGAGCAGGTCCTGCTGCCGGGTGTGGTCGCGCTCAACAGTTTCCTGGTGAGCCTCCAGAACACCGCCCTCCCCCTGATCATCGACTTCTCCTGGAGCAAGGAGATCGAGGACCGGCTGCTGGCCCCGATCCCCACCACGCTGGTCGCCGTGGAGAAGCTGGTCTTCGGCATGATCCGCGGCATCATCGCCTCACTGCTGATGATCCCGATGGGTTTCCTGGTCCTCGACCACGCCTCCTGGCCGATGGACAGCTTCCCCGCCACGCTGGGCGTGCTGCTGATGGGCGCGCTGGCCGGCAGCACGGTGGGCCTGACCATCGGCACGCTCGCCCCGCCGCGGCACATCAGCATCGTCTTCGCGGTGACGCTGACCCCGCTGATGTTCACGGGCTGCACCCAGTTCCCGTGGCACGGGCTGGCGGACATCCGCTGGTTCCAGGTGCTGTGCGCCGTCAACCCGCTGACCTACGTCAGCGAGGGCATCCGCGCGCTGCTGCTGCCGCCGGGCGGACCCGGATCGATCCCGCTGGGGGTGGACCTGGCGGCGCTCACCGCGGCGATCCTGATCTTCGGGGCGATCGGCATCAAGGGCTTCCACCGCAGGGCCCAGGACTGACCCGCCCCGCCGACCCGAACCACCGTCCTTCCCCTCCCCTTCCTCTTCCCTTTCCCTTCCCGGCCTCGTGCCCGGACCGGCGCTCCGGCGCCCGGGCCGGGTGCGGGGTCTTTTCGCATCGCTTCACGGCGATTCCCTTCCCCGCACGACTTCTCCGAAGCAAAGGTATTCAGGACCATGACTCATTCCGATGCGACTGCCGCGGCAGGTGCCGCCGGCTCCTCGGACACCCGGACCGGGACCGCGATCGTATTCCCCGGCATGGGCCCCGCGTCGTTCGCCGAGGTCGGCAAGTTCCTGCTCCTCGACCCGTACGCACGGGTCCGCCTGGCGGAAGCCGACGAGGCGCTCGGGTATTCGGTGTTCGACCGTTTCCGGGACGCCGAGGAGGATTATTCCGTCGATTTCCAGATCGCGTTCCTCGTGAACTCGATGGCGCTGGCCGACCGTGCCGTGGACGCCCTCGGTGTCTCCCCGACCGTGTGCGCCGGGCCCAGCTTCGGCCAGAAGGCGACCGCGGCCTTCGTCGGGTCGCTGTCCTTCCCCGACGTGGTCCGGCTGACCGCCGAGCTGGCCCGCTGCGAGGAGGAGTACTTCTCCACCGCGTACGAGGACGTGGTCACCCACTGCTTCGTCCGTACCCCGCAGGACCGCCTGGACGAGATCCTCGCCGGGTTCGACGACCGCGGCGCCTGGTACGACTCCTCCGGCCGGCTCGACGCCGGCTTCCACATGCTGTCCGTACGGGAGAAGGACCTCGACGCCCTGACGGCGGGCATCAGCGCGGCGGGCGGCTACTCGATGTACTCGATGCGGCCGCCCGTGCACGCGGCGGCCTTCACGGCGCTGCGCCGCAAGGCGGAGGAGGAGGTCTTCGGCGCGTACCGGTTCGCCGACCCGGCGCTTCCCGTCGTCGTCGACCACGACGGCACGGTCGTACGGGACGCCGCCGGGATGCGCACGATGATGCTGGACACCTTCGACCGGCCGATCCACTGGCCGAGCATGGTGGAGTCCCTCAAGGGCCTCGATGTCGGGACGCTGTACGTGACCGGCCCCGACAACCTGTTCCACCGGCTCGACGTCACCAAGGGCAATTTCGAGGTCGTCGCGATGGGCCTGCCGAAGAAGCGGGCCCGCGAACGCGAGCGGGAGAGCGCCCTGGAGCGGTCCCGGGCGCGGCGGGCCCGGCGCGGCGCCCCGGGCCCCCTGACCGCCTGAGGACTTCGGGCCCCGTCCCCCCAGGACCTGGGACGGCGACCGCACCGGGCCGGGCCCCACCCCTCACAGGGGTGGGGCCCGGCCCGGTGTCGCCGGTCCCCTGCCGCCGTCAGGGGCGGGAGTCCAGCCACTGCTCGACGGCTCGCGCGGTCGTCGGCGCGTGCTGCTCCATCACGGTGAAGTGGTTGCCGGGAACGTCCACGACCGTGTGCTCCAGATCCCAGTAGGACCGCCAGTCGCCGTCCGTGGAGCGGGTCCAGTCGAAGAACCGCTCCCCGGCCCGGACCAGCAGCGTGGGCGCCTTCACGGCTTCCGGCTTCCAGCCGGCGAACAGCCGGAAGTACGCGCCCATCGCGAGCAGCCGGTTGTCGTCCACCGGGACGTAGCTTTCCTGGCGTTCGTCCACCCCCTTCGACAGGCCGGGCTGGATGCCCATGATGGCGTCGTCGTCGTGGGAGTAGATGTCGACCAGCACCACGGCCTCCGGGAAGACCCCGGCGCTCTCCAGCCTCCCGGCCACCGCGTGGGCGAGCATGCCGCCCGAGGAGTGTCCGAACAGGACGAACGGCGCCCCGTCGGCGTGCTTGAGGACGGCCTCGGCCTGCGCCTCGATCACCGCGTCGGGGGTCGCGGGCAGTTGTTCGCCGCGCAGGAAGCCGGGGGCCGCCATCGCGTGGATGTCCCGCCGGCCGCGGAACGCGGACGCGAACCGCGCGTACTGGTGCGGGCCGGAGATCGACAGGATCGAGGAGAAGCAGACCAGTCCGGGACCCGTGTCGCCGCGCGAGAGGCGCACCAGGCCGGGTGCCTTGCGCAGCTCGGCCGCCGAGGCGAACGAGGGCCGGAACCGCGAGGCCTGCATGAGGAGTTCCGTGAACTGGCCGGCCGTGCCCTGCGTTCCGGCCTCCTGGAGCATGGCTCCGAGGAGCCCGTCGGCCCCGTCCGGTTCCGCCTCGGCGCCGGCTCCGGCCCGGCCGCCGCGGGCCGCGGCGAGCTCGGCGCGCAGCCGTCCGGCGACCAGGAGCGGGGTCGGGTGGTCGAAGAGCAGGGTCGCGGGCAGCCGCAGTCCCGTCGCCGCGTTCAGCTGGTTGCGCAGTTCGACCGCGGTCAGCGAGTCCAGGCCCAGTTCCAGGAACTCCTGGGACTCGCCCACCGCGTCGGGCGACGGGTAGGCCAGTACTGCGGCGGCCTGGGCCCGCACCACCTCCAGGAGCACCCGCTCCTGCTCCTCCTCCGGCAGGGCGGACAGGCCCGCCAGCCGTCGCGCGGCAGCGGACGCGGCCGCGTCGGCGGCGCCTCCGGCGGCCTTCCGCAACCCGCCGCGCACCAGCCCCCGGAAGACGGCCGGGAGTGCTCCGGCATCGGCCTGGGCCCGCAGCGGGGCGGTGTCCAGCCTGATGGCGACGAACACACCGCCGTCGGGTGCGGAGCCCGCGTCGCCGTCGGGGCCCGCGGCCGTCAGCGCGCACGCCGTGTCGAAGAGGGCGAGGCCCTCCGCGGAGGTGAGCGGGGCCAGTCCGGCGCGCGCCATCCGCTGGAGGTCGGCGTCGGTGAGCTCGCCGGTCATCTCGCTGCGCTGTTCCCACAGCCCCCAGGCCAGCGACAGGGCGGGCAGGCCCGCCGCGCGCCGGTCCTGGGCCAGGGCGTCGAGGAAGGCGTTGGCCGCCGCGTAGTTGGCCTGTCCGGGGCTGCCGAGCGTGCCGGCCGCCGAGGAGAACAGGACGAACGCCCCGAGGTCCAGGTCCCTGGTCAGTTCGTGCAGGTGGTGGGCCGCATCAACCTTCGGCCGCAGGACCGTGTCGATCCGCTCGGGGGTCAGAGAGGGTACGAGTCCGTCGTCGAGGTGGCCCGCCGTGTGGATGACGGCGGTGAGCGGGTGCTCGACCGGGACGCCCGCCAGGAGTGCCGACAGGGCCTTCCGGTCGGAGGCGTCGCAGGCGACGACAGCCGCCTCGGCGCCCAGCCCGGCGAGTTCCGCGACGAGTTCCGCGGCGCCTTCGGCGCGCGGTCCGCGCCTGCTGGTCAGCAGCAGGTGCCGCACTCCCCGCTCGGTCACCAGGTGCCGGGCCAGCAGGCTACCGAGGACTCCGGTGCCGCCGGTGATGAGGACGGTGCCGTCCGGGTCCAGCGCGGGGGCCGCCGCGGGCCGGTCCGCCGCTTCGTGGGCGGGGCCGTCCGCCGCGGGGCGTACTGCGGGGACCCTTGCCAGCCGGGCGGCGTGCAGGGCTCCGCCGCGGACGGCGAGCTGGGGTTCCCCGCTCGCCACCGCCGCGGCGAGCAGCGCGCCGAGGTCCACCGGAGCGTCCTCGGGCGCGCCGGTGCCGTGTTCGGGGTCGACGTCGGGGGCGAGGTCGGTGTCGGGGTCGGTGTCGGGGTCGGTGTCGGGGTCGAGGTCGAGGAGCAGGATCCGTCCGGGATTCTCCGACTGCGCGGAGCGCAGCAGCCCCCAGACGGCCGCGTGCGCCAGGTCCGGTACGCCGTCACCCGGCCGTACCTCGACCGCCCCGCGGGTGACCACCGCCAGGCGTGCTCCGGCGAGGGACTCCTCGGCCAGCCAGGTCTGTACGAGCTCCAGGGCGTCGCGGGCCGCCCGCCGGGCGGCCTGCGCGGTGTCCGCGGCGTGCTGCCCGCCGAGGGCGGAGCAGGAGACCAGGACGGTGTCGGGCACCGGCTTGCCGGCGAGCACCGTGTCCGCGAGCGCGTCCACGTCCCCGTAGGCGTCGGCCGGGATGCCCGCCGCGCGCAGCGTGGCTTCGAGACCGAGGGGGTCGGACCCGATCACGGACCAACGCCCGCTCGGTGCGGGGAGGTTACCGGTGAGCGCGGGCCACTCCAGTCGGAACAGCGACTCGTGGAACGCGGGCCCGGCCGTCCGCAGGCGGGCCGGGTCGATCGCCCTCAGCAGCAACGACTCCACCGAGAGGACCGGTTCGCCGCGCTCGTCGAACGCCGCGAGGGACACGGCGCCGGATCCCGCCGGAGCCAGCCGCACCCGCAGCGAGCCCGCACCGACGGCGTGCAGGCCCACGCCGGTGAAGGAGAACGGCAGGCGGATCCCGCCGTCCTCGCTCGCCTCGTCGCCGCCGGTCGTGAGGAAGGAGCCCAGGGCGAGGCCGTGCAGGCCCGCGTCGAGCAGCGCCGGGTGCACGCCGAAGTGCGCCGCGTCGGCCTGGGGGCCGTCGGACAGGGCCAGTTCGGCGAACAGTTCGTCGCCGAGCCGCCATGCGCCCCGCAGGTTCCGGAAGGCCGGACCGTACGCGTACCCGAGGGCGGCGAACCCGTCGTACAGATCGGCCACGTCGAGCTGTTCGGCCCCCGTCGGAGGCCAGGCCTCCGAGCCGGTCGCCGGCGGCGGGGTCACCGCGTCGACGGCGCCGAGCACCCCGCTGGCGTGCCGGGTCCAGGACTCGTCCCGGTTCGGATCGGCCTCGCCGCCGCCGGACTCCGCACGCGAGTGCACGTGCAGCAGGCGCCGTCCCGCTTCGTCGCGGGCGGCCACCGACAGGCGTAGTTGGAGCGCACCCTGTTCGGGCAGCACCAGCGGTGCCTCCAGGGTGAGTTCCTCCAGGAAGGCGGTGCCGGCCCGCTGACCGGCGTGCAGCGCGAGCTCCACGAAGGCGGTGCCGGGCAGCAGTACGGCGTCCGCGGCCCGGTGGTCGGCCAGCCAGGGGTGGGTCTGGAGCGACAGGCGTCCCGTGAACAGGAACCCGTCCGAGTCGGGCAGTTCGACGGCCGCCCCCAGCAGCGGGTGCCCGGCCGGACCCAGCCCGGCGGACGCCACGTCCCCGACCGGGGACACCGGTACCTCGATCCAGTACCGGTCGTGCTGGAAGGCGTACGTGGGCAGGTCGACGCGCCGGGCGCCCGTGGCGGCGAAGACGGCGTCCCAGTCCACGGTGACACCACGGACGTAGGCCTCGCCCAGGGACAGCCAGAACCGCTCCAGGCCCCCCTCGTTACGGCGCAGCGAACCGAGGACCGCCGCCTCACGGCCCGCGTCCTCGACGGTTTCCTGCATGCCGACGGTGAGGACGGGGTGGGGACTGGACTCGATGAACACGCCGAAGCCCTGGTCGAGGAGGGTGCGGGTGGCGTCCTCCAGTTCCACCGTCCGGCGGAGGTTCCGGAACCAGTAGGCGCCGTCCAGCTCGGGCCCCTTGACCCACTCGCCCGTGACGGTCGAGAGGAACGGCACCTCGGCCGCCCGGGGGCTGATGGGTGCCAGCAGTTCGTCGAGTTCCTCGCGGAGCAGCTCGACCTGCGCGGAGTGCGAGGCGTAGTCAACCGCGATCCGCTTGGCACGTATCCCGTCCACCTCGCAGGCGTCCAGGAACTCCTCCAGGGCCTCCACCTCGCCCGAGACGACGACCGAGGAAGGACCGTTGACGGCGGCGACCGAGATCCGCTCCTCACCCCAGGGCGCGATCCGCTCCCGGACATCGACGGCCGGCAGGGGCACGGACACCATGCCGCCGAGACCGGCCAGCACCCGCCCGATCGCCTGACTCCGCAGAGCCACCACCCGGGCCGCGTCCTCCAACGACAGGATCCCGGCGACGCAGGCGGCAGCGATCTCGCCCTGCGAATGCCCGATCACCGCACCCGGACGCACACCCGCCGCACGCCACACCTCGGCCAGGGACACCATCACCGCGAACAGCGCAGGCTGCACCACATCCACCCGGTCCAACGACGGCGCACCCTCGGCCCCACGCAGTACCTCCACCAACGACCAGTCGGTGAAGGGTTCTAGGGCCTTCGCACACTCGTCGATCCGCGCTTCGAACACGGGTGAGGTGTCCAGCAACGCGGCAGCCATACCCACCCACTGCGAACCCTGGCCCGGGAACACGAACGCGGTCTTTCCGCCGCCCGTGGAGCCGCGTACCAGTCCAGCGGCCGCAGCCTCGTCCTCGAGTGCGGTCAAGCCCCGCAGGAGTTCCTCGTGGTCCGCAGCCACGATCACGGCACGGTGGTCGAACGCGGCACGGGTCGTGGCCAGCGAATACGCGACGTCGCCCGTCGCGAGCTCGGCCGCGTCCGCCAGGTGGGCCCGCAGCCGGGCCGCCTGGCCGCGCAGTGCGTCCGCCGACTTCGCCGAGAGGACGTACGGCAGTACGGACGACGGAACCGGCTCGGTGTTCCGTGCGGGCGCGAACTCCGGCTCTTCCGGGGCCTGTTCGATGATCGTGTGGGCGTTGGTGCCGCTGATTCCGAAGGAGGAGACGGCGGCGCGGCGCGGGCGGCCGGTCTCCGGCCAGGGAGTGGCGGCTTCGAGCAGGGAGACGGCTCCCGCCGACCAGTCGACGTGCGGGGTCGGCTCGTCCACGTGCAGGGTCTTCGGAAGCACCCCGTGCCGTATCGCCTGGACCATCTTGATGACACCCGCAACGCCGGCCGCGGCCTGGGTGTGGCCCATGTTCGACTTGATGGAGCCGAGCAGGAGCGGCTGCTCGGCGGGATGTTCCTGCCCGTACGTCGCCAGCAGCGCCTGGGCTTCGATCGGGTCTCCGAGGGTCGTGCCAGTGCCGTGCGCCTCGACCACGTCCACTTCAGCGGCGGTGAGGCGGGCATTGGCGAGGGCCTGGCGGATCACGCGCTGCTGGGACGGGCCGTTGGGGGCCGTCAGGCCGTTGCTGGCGCCGTCCTGGTTGATCGCCGAGCCCCGGAGGACGGCCAGGACCGGGTGGCCCTTGGCGCGGGCGTCCGACAGCCGCTCCACGAGGAGCATGCCGACACCCTCACCCCATGCCGTCCCATCGGCCGCGGCGGCGAACGGCTTGCAACGGCCGTCACTCGCCAGCCCGCGCTGGATGCTGAAGGCGACGAAGGTACCGGGGGTTGCCATGACGGTGACGCCGCCGGCGAGTGCGAGATCGCATTCGCCGCTGCGGAGTGCCTGGGCGGCCAGGTGGAGTGTGACGAGGGAAGACGAGCAGGCGGTGTCGACGGTGACGGCCGGGCCTTCGAGACCGAAGGTGTAGGAGACGCGTCCTGAGGCGACACTGCCCGAGCTGGAGGTGCCCATGTAGCCTTCGAGGCCTTCGGGTGCCCGGTGGAGAAGAGTGCCGTAGTCGTTGTACATGACACCGGCGAACACACCCGTCCGGCTGCCCCGCACGGTCGCCGGGTCGATCCCGGCCCGCTCGAACGCCTCCCACGAGGTTTCCAACAGGAGCCGCTGCTGCGGGTCGGTCGCGAGGGCCTCGCGCGGGGAGATCCCGAAGAACGTCGGATCGAAGTGGTGCGCGTCGTACAGGAATCCGCCCGTGGGGCTGTATCCGGTCCCCTGACCATCCGAACCGGGCATGAGGCCGTCGAGGTCCCAGCCGCGGTCCTCCGGCATACCGGCGATCGCGTCCCTGCCCTCCAGTACGAGACTCCACAGGTCCTCGGGAGAGCGGATACCGCCGGGGAACCGGCAGGCCATGGACACGATCGCGATCGGCTCGTCATCGCGTGCCCCGGCGGCAACCGGAGCCGCGGCTGCGGACGCTTCTTGGCTGCCGAGGAGCTCTGCGAGCAGGAACTCCGACAGGGCGGTGGGGGTCGGGTAGTCGAAGACGAGGGTGGCGGGCAAGCGTACGCCGGTGACGCCGCCGAGGCGGTTGCGGAGTTCGACGGCGGTCAGGGAGTCGAATCCGACCTCGCTGAACGACCGTGCCGGATCCACCGCTTCGGGCCCGGCAAAGCCCAGGACCGCAGCCACCTGACCGCGCACCAACGCCAGTACTGCACCCGGCTGTTCTTCCCGAGCCAGCGCGGCAACCTGCCGGGCGAAGGCACCACCGGCGGCACCACCCCGGGCCGCACGACGTACCGGCATCCGCACCAGCCCGGACAGCAGCGGCGGAAGCATCCCGCTGCCGGCCTGGGCCCGCAGTGCGGCGAGGTCGAGCTTCACCGGTACGAGGAGTGACTGCCCGGAGGCCGAGGCGGCATCGAACAACGCCACCCCCTCGCCTGCGGACAGGGCGTTCACACCGCCACGGCCCAGACGCGACACGTCCTCGGCATCCAGGGCATTCCCCATACCGCCGGCTTCGGCCCACAGGCCCCAAGCCAGGGACGTACCCGTCAGGCCCTCAGCCCTGCGGTGAGCGGCGAGGGCGTCGAGGAAGGTGTTCGCCGCCGCGTAGTTGGCCTGCCCCGCGCCACCGAACACACCGGCGGCGGAGGAGAACAGCACGAACGCCGACAGATCGAGATCCCGGGTCAGTTCGTGGAGGTTCCAGGCCGCGTCCACCTTCGGACGCAGGACTGCCGACAGCCGCTCGGCGGTGAGCGAACCGACCACACCGTCATCCAGCACACCAGCCGTGTGCACCACAGCCGACAGCGGACGGTCAGCGGGAACGTTCGCCAGTACGGCCTTCAAGGATTCCCTGTCGGCCACATCACACGCCGCCCACGACACCTCGGCACCCAAAGCCAACAGCTCAGCCGTCAGCCCCGAATCGCCCTCACCACGACGGCTCACCAGCAACAGGCGGCGCACACCGTGCTCAGCGACCAGATGACGCGCGAACAGCCCGCCCAGCGAACCACTCGCACCCGTCACCAACACCGTGCCGTCGGCATCCCAGGCGGCAGCCAGCTCATCGGCCGAGAGCACCGCACGTGCCAGCCTAGGCACCAGAACAGCGCCACCCCGGACCGCCACCTCGGACTCACCCGAAGCCAGCGCAACCGAAAGCCCGGACTCCACCTCACCGTCCGCGTCGAGGTCGACCAGGACGAACCGGCCCGGATTCTCCGACTGCGCCGACCGCACCAGGCCCCACACCGCAGCATGCACCAGATCCGAGACGCCCTCGCCCGGCCGAGCGCCAACCGCACCCCGCGTCAAGAACACCAGACGCGCATCCACGAACCGGTCATCCGCCAACCACCCCTGGACCAGCTCCAGCACACGAGCCGTAGCCCCATGCACCGCACCCGCCACGTCATCAACAGCCGGCCCGACACACGGCACCACCACCACCGGCGGAACCACACCAGGCACATCCGCCAGCGACGACACGTCCTCACCGAGCATCAGCCAGTCGTCGAAGGACTCCCCCGACGCCGCCGATGCCAACTCGGTCCACTCCACACGGAACAGGGAATCGCGCAGACCACCCGCCTGCTGACCGAGTTGCTCGGGCGAGAACGCACGCAGCGCAAGCGAATCCACGAAGGCCACCGGAACACCGTCGACGTCGGCGATCTCCAGCCGCACCGCATCCCGACCGACCCCGGAAAGCCGCACCCGCAAGGTATCCGCACCCACCGAATACACCGACACACCCGACCACGAAAACGGCAGCCTCGCCGCACCCGAATCCTCCACCAGCGAACCCAGACCGATCGCATGCAGCACCGAATCAAGAAGCGCCGGATGGATCGCGAACTGCTCAACCCCCGGACCCGACACCTCCCCCAGACTCACCTCGGCGAACACCTCATCGCCCCGCCGCCACACCGCACGCAACCCCTGGAACCCCGGCCCGTACCCGAACCCGGAATCCGCAAGACCCTCGTACAGGCCCTCCACCGACACCGCGTCCGCACCAGCCGGAGGCCACTCGGCCAAACCGAACTCCGGCGAAACCACCGCCTCATCCGCCAACACCGCAGTCGCGTTCCGCACCCACGGCTCACCCTCATCCGCACGGTCATCACGCGAATGGAAGACAACAGACCGCCGACCCGACACATCAGGCGCCGCAACCGCAATCTGAAGCTCCACCCCACCGTCCTCCGGCAGCACCAACGGCGCAGCCAGCGTCAGCTCATCCACCAGAGCACAACCGACCTGCTCACCCGCCCGCAACGCAAGCTCCACGAAAGCCGTACCCGGAAGCAGTACGGATCCCATAACCATGTGGTCCGCGAGCCAAGGGTGGGTCGCCAACGACAGCCGCCCCGTGAGGAGCAGCCCTTCCGCATCGGCCAGGGCCACCGAGGCGCCCAGCAGCGGGTGATCGGCGGACCTGAATCCCGCGGTGGTGACGTCCCCGCCGAACGCGCTGATGTCGAGCCAGTACCGCTGGTGCTGGAAGGCGTACGTGGGCAGGTCGACGGTTCGTGCACCCGTGCCGGCGAAGTACGCCTCCCAGTCCACGGTCGCGCCGTGGCTGTGGGCGTGGGCGAGGGCGGTGTTCAGGGTTTCGGGTTCGGCGCGGCCGGCCCGGAGGGCGGGCGCGAAGCGGGCGTTCGCGGTGGTGTCCTCGGTCAGGGTCAGGCAGTCCTGGGCCATCGCCGAGAGGACGCCGTCGGGGCCGAGTTCGAGGTACGTCGTCACGCCGGCGGCTTCCAGCGTGCGGACACCGTCGAGGAAACGGACCGCTTCGCGGACGTGCCGGACCCAGAACTCCGCCGAACCCATCTCGTCCGACACCAGGGCACCGGTCAGGTTCGACACGACCGGGATGCGCGGAGCGGCGAAGGACAGTCCCTCCAGCACCCGCCGGAAGTCGTCCAGCATGCCGTCCATGTGCGGCGAGTGGAAGGCGTGGCTGACCGTGAGGCGCTTGCTCTTGCGGTCGGGGAACGACCCCAAGACCGCCATCGCCGCGTCCTCGTCACCGGCGATCACCACCCCACGCGGGCCGTTGACCGCGGCCACACTCACCCGGTCCGTCAACAGCGGCAGGACCTCATCCTCGGAAGCCTGGAGGGCGATCATCACACCGCCGGAGGGCAGCGCCTGCATGAGATGGCCGCGGGCCGCGACCAGCACGCACGCGCCCTCCAGGGACAGCACGCCCGCCACGTGCGCCGCGGCGATCTCGCCGATCGAATGCCCGGACAGGAAGTCCGGCCGCACGCCCCACGACTCCAGCAGGCGGAACAGGGCGACTTGGATCGCGAACAGCGCCGGCTGGGCGTGTTCCGTGCGGTCCAGCAGACCGGCGTCTGCTCCGAACACCACATCCATCAGTGGCAGTTCGGGGGCGAATCGCGCACACACCTCGTCCAGGGCGGAGGCGAACACCGGGTAGGTGTCGTACAGTTCCCGGCCCATGCCCGGGCGCTGGCTGCCCTGCCCCGTGAACAGGAAGGCCAGCTTTCCGGCCCCGGCCGCGCCCACGACGCCCTGGGTGATCCCGGCAGGGGCCGGATCGCCGCTCTCCAGCGCGGTCAGGCCGCGCAGCAGCTCCTCCCGGTCCCCCGCCACGAGCACCGCACGGTGGTCGAACGCGGCACGCGCCGTGGCCAGTGAACGGGCCACATCCGCCGATCCGGCGTCGGGCGTGCCCTCCAGGTGGGCCCGCAGACGGGCCGCCTGGTCCCGCAGCGCGTCTGCGGACTTCGCGGACAGCACGTACGGCAGCACCGGCAGCACCGGCCGGACGGACTCCGCAGCCGGCGCGCCGGGCTCGTCCGGGGCCTGCTCGATGATGGTGTGGGCGTTGGTGCCGCTGATGCCGAACGACGACACGCCCGCGCGCCGCGGGCGGCCGGTCTCGGGCCACGGAACCGACTCCGTGAGCAGCGACACCGCGCCGTCCGCCCAGTCGACGTGGGGGGTGGGCTGGTCCACGTGCAAGGTCTGGGGCAGGATGCCGTGGCGCATGGCCTGGACCATCTTGATGATGCCCGCGACACCGGCGGCGGCCTGGGTGTGTCCCATGTTCGACTTGATGGAACCGAGCAGGAGCGGCTGGTCGGCCGGGCGTTCCTGCCCGTACGTGGCCAGCAGTGCCTGGGCTTCGATCGGGTCGCCCAGGGTCGTGCCGGTGCCGTGCGCCTCGACCACGTCCACCTCGGCGGCCGACAGGCCGGCGTTGGCGAGGGCCTGGCGGATCACACGCTGCTGGGACGGGCCATTGGGCGCGGTCAGGCCGTTGCTGGCGCCGTCCTGGTTGATCGCCGAGCCCCGGAGGACGGCCAGGACCGGGTGGCCCTTGGCGCGGGCGTCCGAGAGCCGCTCCACGAGGAGCATGCCGACACCCTCACCCCAAGCGGTGCCATCGGCGGCGGCCGCGAAGGGCTTGCAACGGCCGTCGGTCGCGAGACCGCGCTGTCGGCTGAAGGCGATGAACGTTCCCGGGGTGGCCATGACGGTGACGCCGCCGGCCAGTGCGAGATCGCATTCGCCGCTGCGGAGTGCCTGGGCAGCCAGGTGGAGCGTGACGAGAGAAGACGAGCAGGCCGTGTCGACGGTGACGGCCGGACCTTCGAGACCGAAGGTGTAGGAGACGCGTCCCGAGGCGACACTGCCCGAGCTGGAAGTGCCCATGTAGCCTTCGAGGCCCTCGGGTGCCCGGTGGAGAAGCGTGCCGTAGTCGTTGTACATGACACCGGCGAACACACCGGTCCGGCTGCCCCGCACGGTCGCCGGGTCGATCCCGGCCCGCTCGAACGCCTCCCACGAGGTCTCCAGCAACAGCCGCTGCTGCGGGTCGGTCGCGAGGGCCTCGCGCGGGGAGATCCCGAAGAACGTCGGATCGAAGTGGTGCGCGTCGTACAGGAATCCGCCGGTCGTGCTGTAGCTGGTCCCCTGACGGTCGGGATCGGGGTCGAAGAGGCCGTCGAGGTCCCAGCCGCGGTCTTCCGGCATGCCGGCGATCGCGTCCCTGCCCTCCAGTACGAGGCTCCACAGGTCCTCGGGAGAGCGGACACCGCCGGGGAACCGACAGGCCATTGCGACGATCGCGATCGGCTCGTCATCGTGAAGGGTGGAGGCGACCGCAGTGGCGGCCGCCTCCTGACCGCCGAGCAGTTCCGCGTGGAGGTACTCCGACAGGGCGATGGGGGTCGGGTAGTCGAAGACGAGGGTGGCGGGCAGGCGCACACCCGTGATCGCTCCGAGTCGGTTGCGGAGTTCGACGGCGGTCAGGGAGTCAAAGCCGACCTCGCTGAACGAGCGCGCCGGATCCACCGCTTCGGGCCCGGCGAAACCGAGGACCGCAGCCACCTGACCGCGCACCAACGCCAGTACTGCACCCGGTTGTTCGTCCCGAGCCAGCGCGGCAACCTGCCGGGCGAAGGCACCACCGGCGGCACCACCCCGGGCCGCACGACGTGCCGGCATCCGCACCAGGCCGGACAGCAGCGGCGGAAGCATCCCGCTCCCCGCCTGGGCCCGCAGTGCAGCGAGGTCCAGCTTCACCGGTACGAGAAGCGGGTCGTTCGTGCGCGCGGCCGCGTCGAAGAGCGCGAGGCCGGTCTCCGGCGAAAGCGCGTTCACACCACCACGGCCCAGACGCGACACGTCCTCAGCGCCCAGCGCGTCACCCATACCGCCGACTTCGGCCCACAGACCCCAGGCCAGGGAGGTACCCGTCAGACCCTCAGCCCTGCGGTGGGCGGCGAGGGCGTCCAGGAAGGTGTTCGCCGCCGCATAGTTGGCCTGACCGGCGCCACCGAACACACCGGCGGCCGAAGAGAACAGCACGAACGCCGACAGATCGAGATCCCGGGTCAGTTCGTGGAGGTTCCAGGCCGCGTCCACCTTCGGACGCAGAACAGCCGACAGCCGCTCGGCGGTGAGCGAACCGACCACACCGTCATCCAGCACACCGGCCGTGTGCACCACAGCCGACAACGGGTGCTCCACCGGAACACCGGCCAGTACGGCCGCGAGAGCCTCACGGTCGGCCACATCACACGCCGCCCACGACACCTCGGCACCCAAAGCCAACAGCTCAGCCGTCAGCCCCGAATCACCCTCACCACGACGGCTCACCAGCAACAGACGCCGCACACCGTGCTCGGTCACCAGATGACGCGCGAACAGCCCGCCCAGCGAACCACTCGCGCCCGTCACCAACACCGTGCCCTCGGCACCCCACCCGACAGCCGGCTCATCAGCGGAGACCACCGCACGCGCCAGCCGCGGCACCAGAACAGCGCCACCCCGGACCGCCACCTCGGACTCACCCGAAGCCAGCGCAACCGACAGACCCGACTCCAGCTCACCCTCGACGTCGACCAGGACGAACCGGCCCGGATTCTCCGACTGCGCCGACCGCACCAGGCCCCACACCGCAGCATGCACCAGATCCGAGACGCCCTCGCCCGGCCGGGCGGCAACCGCACCCCGCGTCAAGAACACCAGACGCGCATCCACGAACCGGTCATCCGCCAACCACCCCTGGACCAGCTCCAGCACACGAGCCGTAGCCGCATGCACCGTACCGGCCACATCTTCCGGGTCGGTCGGCTCCACACACGGCACGACCAACGTCGCCGGTATCGCGCCGCCCTCGGCGACAGCCATGCCCAGGCCGGCGAGGTCCGCGGCTGCCTGCGCATCGTCGCCCAGCATCAGCCAGTCGTCGAAGGACTCCCCCGACGCCGCCGACGCCAACTCGGTCCACTCCACACGGAACAAGGAGTCACGAAGACCACCGGCCTGCTGACCGAGCTGCTCGGGCGAGAACGCACGCAGCGCAAGCGAATCCACGAAAGCCACCGGAACACCGTCGACGTCGGCGATCTCCAGCCGCACCGCATCCCGACCGGCCCGGGAAAGCCGCACCCGCAAGGTGTCCGCACCCACCGAATACACCGACACACCCGACCACGAGAACGGCAGCCTCGCCGCACCCGAATCCTCCACCAGCGAACCCAGACCGATCGCATGCAGCACCGAATCAAGAAGCGCCGGATGAATCGCGAACTGCTCAACCCCCGGACCCGACACCTCCCCCAGACTCACCTCGGCGAACACCTCATCGCCCCGCCGCCACACCGCACGCAGCCCCTGGAACCCCGGCCCGTACCCGAACCCGGAATCCGCAAGACCCTCGTACAGGCCCTCCACCGACACCGCGTCCGCACCAGCCGGAGGCCACTCAGCCAAACCGAACTCCGGCGAAACCACCGCCTCGTCCGCCAACACCGCGGTCGCGTTCCGCACCCACGGCTCACCCTCATCCGCACGGTCATCACGCGAATGGAAGACAACAGACCGCCGACCCGACACATCAGGCGCCGCAACCGCAATCTGAAGCTCCACTCCACCGTCCTCCGGCAGCACCAACGGCGCAGCCAGCGTCAGCTCATCCACCAGAGCACAACCGACCTGCTCACCCGCCCGCAGCGCAAGCTCCACGAAAGCCGTACCGGGCACGAGGGCGGAACCCATCACACGGTGGTCAGCGAGCCAGGGGTGGGTCGCCAGCGACAGCCGGCCGGTGAGGAGCAGCCCTTCCGCGTCGGCCAAGGCTACCGAGGCGCCTAGCAGGGGGTGATCGGCGGACCTGAGGCCCGCGGTGGTGACGTCCCCGCCGAGGGTGCCGGCGTCGAGCCAGTAGTGCTCGCGCTGGAAGGCGTAGGTGGGCAGGTCCACGTGCTCGGCGCCGGTGTCGGAGTGGTACGCGTGCCAGTCGACGGCGGTGCCTCGGACGTGGGCCAGGGCGAGGGCCGTGGTGACGGTCCGCGGCTCGGGGCGGGCGTGGCGGAGCATCGGGGCGAAGGCCGCGGAGCCGGGTTCGCCGGTGAGGCAGGCCTCCGCCAGCGCGGAGAGGACGCCGTCGGGGCCGAGTTCGAGGTACGTCGTCACGCCGGCGGCTTCCAGCGTGCGGACACCGTCGAGGAAACGGACCGCTTCGCGGACGTGCCGGACCCAGAACTCCGCCGAACCCATCTCGTCGGACACCAGGGCACCGGTCAGGTTCGACACGACCGGGATGCGCGGAGCACCGTACGTCAGTTCCTGCGCGATCTCGCGGAAGTCGTCGAGCATGCCGTCCATGTGCGGCGAGTGGAAAGCGTGGCTGACGGTGAGGCGCTTGCTCTTGCGGTCGGGGAACGACCCCGCGACCGCCATCGCCGCATCCTCGTCACCGGCGATGACCACCGCACGCGGGCCGTTGACCGCGGCCACACTCACCCGGCCCGTCAGCAGCGGCAGGACCTCATCCTCGGAAGCCTGGAGGGCGATCATCGCGCCGCCGGCCGGGAGCGCCTGCATCAACCGGCCGCGCGCCGCGACCAGCACGCACGCGTCGTCCAGCGAGAGGACCCCGGCCACGTGGGCGGCCGCGATCTCGCCGATCGAGTGCCCGGACAGGAAGTCGGGCTTCACGCCCCAGGACTCCAGCAGCCGGAACAGGGCTACCTCGACGGCGAACAGCGCCGGCTGCGTGTACTCCGTCCGGTCCAGCAGCTGCGCGTCGGAGCCGAACAGTACCTCTCGCAGGGGCAGTTCGAGGGCGAAGCGTGTGCACACCTCGTCGAGCGCCGCGGCGAACACCGGGTAGGCGTCGTACAGTTCCCGGCCCGTGCCCAGGCGCTGGCTGCCCTGCCCCGTGAACAGGAAGGCCACCTTGCCCCGGGCTCCGGTCTCACCCCGTACGACGTGCGAGGCGGTGGCGTCGTCGGAGGCCAGGGCCGCGAGGTCGGCGAGGGCCTCCTCCCGGTCTCCGGCCACGACGACGGCACGGTGTTCGAGGGAGGCGCGGCCGGTGGCCAGCGAGCGGCTGATGTCCACGGCCGTCTGGTCGGGGTGGGCGCGCAGGTGGGTGAGCAGGCGGTCGGCCTGGGCCCGCAGGGCCTCTTCCGTGCGGGCCGAGACGGGCCACGGCACGACCGGAGGCACGACGGTCCGTCGCTGCGGGGCGGCCTCGGGGGCGGTTCCTTCCGCGTCCACGTCTGCGCCCGGATCCGCATCCCTATCCGTATCGGAGGGGCCGGCGGGCGTCGCCGGCGGGGCCTGCTCGATGATCGTGTGCGCGTTGGTGCCGCTGATGCCGAACGACGATACTGCGGCGCGCCGGGGCCGGCCGGTCTCCGGCCATTCCATGGTCCGGCGCAGCAGCGATACGGCGCCGGCGGACCAGTCGACCTTGGTCGACGGTTCGTCCACGTGCAGGGTCTTCGGGATCCGGCCGTGCCGGATCGCCATGACCATCTTGATGATGCCCGCGACACCGGCGGCGGCCTGTGTGTGACCGATGTTCGACTTGACCGAGCCCAGCCAGAGCGGGCTGTCCTCGGTGTGCTCCCTGCCGTACGTCGCGAGCAGGGCCTGGGCTTCGATCGGGTCGCCCAGGGTCGTGCCGGTGCCGTGCGCCTCGACGACGTCGATGTCGGCCGCGGTGAGCCGGGCGTCGTGCAGGGCCTGGCGGATGACGCGCTGCTGGGAGGGGCCGTTCGGGGCGGTCAGGCCGTTGCTGGCGCCGTCCTGGTTGACGGCGGACCCGCGGACGACGGCCAGGATGCGGTGTCCGTTGCGCTGGGCGTCGGACAGCCGCTCTACGAGGAGCATGCCCGCGCCCTCGCCCCATCCGGTGCCCTCCGCGGCGTCCGCGAAGGACTTGCAGCGGCCGTCGAAGGACAGGCCGCGCTGCTTGCTGAACTCGGTGAAGGTGCCGGGTGTCGGCATGACGGTGACGCCGCCGGCGAGGGCGAGCGAGCACTCGCCCTTGCGGAGGGCCTGCATGGCCAGGTGCAGTGTGACGAGGGAGGACGAGCAGGCCGTGTCGACGGTGAGCGCCGGGCCTTCCAGGCCGAACGTGTACGAGACGCGGCCGGAGGCGATGCTGCTGGAGCCGCCGGTGCCGAGGTAGCCCTCGACTTCCGGAGGTACGGCACGCAGACGCGACGCGTAGTCGTGGTACATGACGCCCGTGAACACGCCGGTCCGGCTGCCGCGCACCGAGGTGGGGTCGATGCCTGCCCGTTCGAAGGCCTCCCAGGAGGTCTCCAGCAGCAGCCGCTGCTGCGGATCCATCGCCACGGCCTCGCGGGGCGAGATCCCGAAGAACTCCGGGTCGAACCGGTTGGCGGAGTGGAGGAAGCCGCCTTCCTGCACGTAGCTGGTGCCCCGGCCGTCCGGGTCCTCGTCGAACAGTTGCCCCGTGTCCCAGCCCCGGTCGGTCGGGAAGGCGGAGATGGCGTCGGTTTCCTCGGAGACCAGCCGCCACAGGTCCTCGGGGGACTCGACGTCTCCCGGGTAGCGGCAGCTCATCCCGATGATCGCGATCGGCTCCTGCTCCTCGGACTCGACCTCCTGGAGCCGGCGGCGCGTCTCGTGGAGATCGGCCGTCACCCGCTTCAGGAAATACCGGAGCTTTTCCTCGTTCATGCCTTCATCCCTCGTGCAGAAACCTGAAAGTCAGAGTGGTTGGAGCGGGCGGGGCGGGACTGCCGCGTCATGAGATGCCGAACTCCTTGCCGATGAAGTCGAAGAGGTCGTCGTCGGTCGCGCTCTCCAGGGCCTCGGCGACATCGGCGCCGTCGGCGTCGGCAGGGTCGGCGGCCCGGTCGCCGGCTTCGCTCCAGGCGGCCAGCAGGGCCGCGAGGCGCTCGGTGATGCGGTCGCGCCCGGCGTCGTCGGGCGTCGACCCGACGAGCGTCTTCTCCAGCCGGTCGAGTTCGGCGAGCAGCGGGGGTACCGCCGCGGCTCCGTCCTGCCAGAGCTCGTCCCGCAGGTACTCCACGAGAGCCGTCGGCGTCGGGTAGTCGAAGACGAGGGTGGCGGGCAGCCGTACGCCGGTGGCGGAGCCGAGGCGGTTGCGGAGTTCGACGGCCGTCAGGGAGTCGAAGCCGACCTCGTTGAACGACCGTGCCGGGTCGACCGCTTCGGGCCCGGCGAAGCCGAGGACGCCGGCGACGTACGTGCAGACCAGCTCCAGCAGTGCTTCGTTGCGCGCAGCCGGCGAGAGCCCGGTGAGGCGCTCGCGCAGTTCGGCCCCGCCGTCCGCGCCGGGGGCGGCGCTGCCCGCGGCCCGGCGGGCGGGCGTACGGACCAGGCCGGACAGGAGCGGCGGAAGCATCCCGCTGCCCGCCTGGGCGCGCAGTGCGGCGAGGTCGAGCTTCACCGGTACGAGGAGCGACTGCCCGGAGGCCGAGGCGGCATCGAACAACGCCACCCCCTCGGCTTCGGACAGGGCGTTCACGCCGCCACGGCCCAGACGCGACACGTCCTCGGCGGCGAGCGCGTCACCCATACCGCCGACTTCGGCCCACAGACCCCAGGCCAGGGACGTACCCGTCAGGCCCTCAGCCCTGCGGTGGGCGGCGAGGGCGTCCAGGAAGGTGTTCGCCGCCGCATAGTTGGCCTGCCCCGCGCCACCGAACACACCAGCGGCGGAGGAGAACAGCACGAACGCCGACAGGTCCAGATCGCGGGTGAGTTCGTGGAGGTTCCAGGCCGCGTCCACCTTCGGACGCAGAACGGCCGACAGCCGCTCGGCGGTGAGCGAGCCCACCACACCGTCATCCAGCACACCGGCCGTGTGCACCACGGCCGACAGCGGACGGTCAGCGGGAACGTTCGCCAGTACGGCCTTCAGGGATTCCCTGTCGGCCACATCACACGCCGCCCACGACACCTCGGCACCCAGGGCCGACAGCTCAGCCGTCAGAACCGACGCGCCCTCCGCGCCGGAGCCACGACGGCTCACCAGCAGCAGACGCCGCACACCGTGCTCGGTCACCAGATGACGCGCGAACAGCCCGCCCAGCGAACCGCTCGCGCCCGTCACCAACACCGTGCCCTCGGCACCCCACCCGACAGCCGGCTCATCGGCGCCGACCACCGCACGCGCCAGCCTCGGCACCAGAACCGAACCTCCCCGGACCGCCACCTCGGACTCGCCCGAGGCGAGTACGGCGGGCAGGGTGCGGTAGGACGCGTCGGTGCCGTCCGTGTCGGCGAGGACGATCCGGCCCGGGTTCTCGGACTGTGCCGAGCGCACCAGACCCCACACCGCGGCGTGGACCAGGTCGGCCACGCCCTCGCCCGGCAGGGCCGCTACCGCGCCCCGCGTCAGGAACAGCAGGCGCGCATCCGCGAATCGGTCGTCGGCCAGCCATTCCTTCAGCAGGTCCAGTACGCGGCCGGTCGACTCGTGGACGGCACCCGCCACGTCCTGCGGATCGGTGACCGGGGGCAGCGGGAGGCACACGAGGGCCGGGGTCTTGAGCGTCGCGAGTCCGTCGTGGGGTTCGTGGCGGATCCCCACGGAGTCGAGGCCGGAGTGCCCGTCGGCGAGCAGGGCCCAGGGGCGCTGGCCGGTGGCGGGTACCGGGGTGAGCGGTACGGCGGTCCATTCGACCTGGAACAGGGAGGCGTGGCGGCCGCCGCGTGTGGCGACGCCGATCTGTTCGGGCGATACGGTCCGCAGTGCGAGGGAGTCGACGGAGGCGACGGGTACGCCCGCCGTGTCGGCGAGTTCGATCGACACCGCGCCGTGGCCGGCGGGGGCCAGCCGGACCCGTACCGCGGAGGCGCCGGTCGCGTGCAGCCTGACTCCGGTCCAGGCGAACGGGAGTCGTCCCTGTCCGGTGTCCTCGACGAGCGTGCCGAGGCCGGCCGCGTGGAGGGTCGCGTCGAGGAGTGCCGGGTGGAGGCCGAACCAGTCGGCCGTCTGCCCGGTCTCCTCGTCCAGGCTCACCTCGGCGTACACGGCGTCGCCGTGGAGCCAGGCCGACCGCAGGCCCTGGAAGACGGGGCCGTAGTCGAATCCGGCGGCGGCGAGTCCTTCGTAGAGGCCGTCGACGTCGACCGGTTCGGCTCCAGCCGGCGGCCAGGCGGTGAGGTCGGTGGCCGGGGCCGCAGTGTCGGTGCCGCGGGTGGCGAGGACGCCGGCGGCGTGCCGGGTCCACGGTTCGTCGGCGGCGCCGTCCTCGTCGCGGGAGTACAGGGACAGGGCTCGGCGGCCGGACTCGTCGGCTGCGGCGACGGAGAGCCTGAGCTGGACCCCGCCGCGGTCGGGGAGGACGAGCGGGGCCTCCAGGGTCAGTTCCTCCAGGAGGTCGCAGCCGACCTGGTCGCCCGCGCGGACCGCGAGTTCCACGAAGGCCGTTCCCGGCAGGAGGACCGAGCCGAGGACGGTGTGGTCGGTGAGCCAGGGGTGGGTGGCCGAGGACAGCCGGCCGGTGAAGAGGAACCCGTCCGAGTCGGGGAGTTCGACGGCCGCGCCGAGCAGCGGGTGGTCCGTCGCGCCGAGTCCGAAGCCGGCCGCGTCGCCCGGGGCGTGCGGGGCGGTGGGGGCCGAGTCGAGCCAGTACCAGTCGCGTTGGAAGGCGTAGGTGGGCAGTTCGACCTGGGCGGCGCCGGTCGGGGCGAAGTACGCGTTCCAGTCGGGCGTCGCTCCGTGGGCGTGGGCGTGGGCGAGGGCGGTGGTGAGGGTTTCGGGCTCGGCGCGGCCGGTGCGGAGGGTGGGCGTGAAGCGGGCGTTCGTGGCGGGTTCCGCGGCCGTCAGGCAGTCCTGGGCCATGGCGGAGAGGACGCCGTCGGGGCCGAGTTCGAGGTACGTCGTCACGCCGGACGCTTCCAGTGTGCGGACGCCGTCGAGGAAGCGGACGGCCTCGCGGACGTGCCGGACCCAGAAGTCCGCCGAGCCCATTTCGTCGGTGACGAGGGCGCCCGTGAGGTTGGAGACGACCGGGATGCGCGGGGCGGCGTAGGACAGGCCTTCGGCGACCTTGCGGAAGTCGGCGAGCATGCCGTCCATGTGCGGTGAGTGGAAGGCGTGGCTGACGGTGAGGCGTTTGGTCTTGCGGTCGGGGAAGGACCCTGCGACGGCCAGTGCCGCGTCCTCGTCTCCGGCGATGACCACCGCACGCGGGCCGTTGACCGCGGCGATGCCGACCCGGTCGGTCAGCAGGGGCAGGACCTCTTCCTCCGTGGCCTGGAGGGCGATCATCACGCCGCCGGCCGGGAGTGCCTGCATCAACCGGCTGCGCGCCGTGACGAGTTCGCACGCGGCGTCGAGGGAGAGGACGCCGGCCGCGTGGGCGGCGGCGATCTCCCCGATGGAGTGCCCGGACAGGAAGTCCGGGCGCACGCCCCATGATTCGAGGAGTCGGAACAGGGCCACCTCGACGGCGAACAGTGCGGGCTGCGTGTACTCCGTCCGGTCCAGCGATTCCGTACGGGTGCCGAAGAGCACGTCCTTCAGGGGGAGTTCGAGGTGCATGCGGTCGCAGACAGCGTCCAGGGCGGCCGCGAACACCGGGTGGGTGTCGTACAGCTCACGGCCCATGCCCGGGCGCTGGCTGCCCTGCCCGGTGAACAGGAAGGCGAGTTTCCCGGCCCCGGCCGCGCCCACGGCGCCCCGGGTGACCCCGGCAGCGGCCGGGTCGTCGTCCTGCAGCGCGGTCAGGCCGCGCAGCAGCTGCTCCCGGTCCCCCGCGACGACCACGGCGCGGTGGTCGAACGCGGCGCGTGTGGTGGCCAGTGAACGGGCCACGTCGGCGTCACGGAGCTCTGGCGAGTCCTCCAGGTGGGCCCGCAGGCGGGCCGCCTGCCCGCGCAGCGCCTCGGCGGACTTCGCGGAGAGGACGTACGGCAGTACCGGCGGGACGGGTCCGGTCGCCGGCGTGCCGGGTTCGTCGGGGGCCTGCTCGATGATCGTGTGCGCGTTGGTGCCGCTGATGCCGAACGAGGACACGCCCGCGCGCCGCGGACGGCCGGTCTCCGGCCACGGAACGGACTCCGTGAGCAGCGACACCGCGCCGTCCTCCCACTCCACGTGCGGGGTGGGCTCGTCCACGTGCAGGGTCTTCGGCAGGACGCCGTACCGCATCGCCATGATCATCTTGATGACGCCGGCGACTCCTGCGGCGGCCTGTGTGTGACCCATGTTCGACTTGATCGATCCCAGCCACAGCGGTTCGTCCGCCGCGCGTTCCCGGCCGTACGTGGCCAGCAGTGCCTGGGCTTCGATGGGGTCGCCCAGGGTGGTTCCGGTGCCGTGGGCCTCGACCGCGTCGATCTGGTCGCCGGTCAGGCCGCCGGAGGCGAGGGCCTGCCGGATGACGCGCTGCTGGGCGGGTCCGTTGGGGGCGGTGAGGCCGTTGCTGGCGCCGTCCTGGTTGACGGCGGAGCCGCGGACGACGGCGAGTACGGGGTGGCCGTTGCGGCGGGCGTCCGAGAGGCGCTCGACGAGGAGCATGCCGGCGCCCTCGGCCCAGCTGGTGCCGTCGGCGGCGGCGGCGAAGGACTTGATGCGGCCGTCGGCGGCGAGACCGCGCTGGCGGCTGAACTCGGTGAAGGTGCCCGGCGTCGACATGACGGTGACACCGCCGGCGAGCGCCATGGTGCATTCGCCGTTGCGGAGGGCCTGGATCGCCCAGTGCAGGGCGACGAGGGACGAGGAGCAGGCCGTGTCGACGGTGACCGCCGGGCCCTCCAGACCGAAGGCGTAGGAGACGCGGCCGGAGGCGATGCTGCCGGAGTTGCCGGTGCCGAGGTAGCCCTCGACTCCGTCCGGCACGGAGGTGATCCGGGTGGCGTAGTCGTGGTACATGATGCCGGCGAAGACGCCCGTGCGGCTGCCGCGCAGGGTGGCGGGGTCGATGCCCGCGCCCTCGAAGGCTTCCCACGAGGTTTCCAGCAGCAGCCGCTGCTGCGGGTCCATCGCCACGGCCTCGCGGGGGGAGATCCCGAAGAACGCCGGGTCGAAGCGGCCCGCGTCGTGCAGGAAGCCGCCGGAGCGGGTGTAGCTGGTGCCCTTGCCGTCGGGGTCCGGGTCGTACAGCGACTCCAGGTCCCAGCCGCGGCCCTGCGGGAACTCCGAGATGGCGTCGACGCCGCCCACGACCAGGCGCCACAGGTCCTCGGGGGTCTCGACCCCTCCGGGGTAGCGGCAGCTCATGCCGACGATCGCGATGGGGTCGTCGTGGAGCGCCGTGCCGGGGGATGCGGCCGTGGCCGCTTCGGCGCTCTCCCCGTCCGGGGACAGTCCGAGGACCTCGGTCCTCAGGTACTCCGCGAGGACGGTCGGCGTCGGGTAGTCGAACACGAGCGTGGCGGGGAGCCGTTCGCCGGTGACGGCGCCGAGGCGGTTGCGGAGTTCGACGGCGGTCAGGGAGTCGAAGCCGAGCTCCTTGAACGCCCGGTCGGCCGGTACCGCGTCGGTCGAGGCGTGACCGAGCACGGCGGCCACCTCGGCCCGGACCGCCGCCAGGAGGGTAACCGCCCGCTCGTCGGCGGGCAGCGCGGCCAGCCGGGTACGGAGCTCCGGCTCGTCGCCGCCGGCGGTCTGCCCCGCCGCCCGGCGGGCCGGTACGCGGACCAGGCCGCGCAGCAGGTCGGGCACCGCGCCGGTGCGGGCCCGGGCCCGCAGGGCCGCCAGGTCGAGCGGGAGGGGGACGAGCAGCGGGCCGTCCGTGCGGCGGGCCGCGTCGAAGAGGGCCAGGCCGGTCTCCGGCGTGAGGGTGCCGATGCCGCCGCGGTTGATGCGTTCGCGGTCCCCGTCGGCCAGGTCTCCGCCCATGCCGCCGACGCCGGTCCACAGGCCCCAGGCCAGGGAGGTGGCGGCGAGCCCCAGGGCCCGCCGGTGCGCGGCCAGGGCGTCCAGGAAGACGTTGCCCGCGGCGTAGTTGGCCTGACCGGGGCCGCCGAAGACGCCGGCGGCGGAGGAGAACAGGACGAACGCGGAGAGGTCGAGGTCCTGGGTCAGTTCGTGGAGGTGCCAGGCGGCGTCCGCCTTCGGGCGCAGTACGGCCGACAGCCGCTCGGGGGTGAGGGAACCGAGCACACCGTCGTCCAGCACACCGGCCGTGTGCACGACCGCGGTCAGCGGGTGTGCGGCCGGGACGCCGGCCAGTACGGCGGCCAGCGCGTCCCGGTCGGCCACGTCGCAGGCCGCCCAGGTGACTTCGGCGCCCAGTCCGGTCAGTTCGGCCGTCAGCTCCGGGGCCTCACCGCGGCGGCTGACGAGCAGCAGGTGCCGGATCCCGCACTCGGTCACCAGGTGGCGTGCGAAGAGCCCGCCGAGCGAGCCGCTCGCACCGGTCACCAGTACGGTGCCCGTGGTGTCCCATGCGGCGGCCGCGCCGTCGGTCCTCGTCGTCCGCGCGAGCCTCGGTACGAGCACGGAGCCGTTGCGCAGCGCCACCTCGGGCTCGCCGGAGGCCAGGGCGGCCGACAGTCCGTCGGTGAGGTCGGTTTCGGAGTCGATGTCGACGAGGACGAACCGGCCCGGGTTCTCCGACTGCGCCGACCGCACCAGACCCCACACGGGGGCGTGCACCAGGTCGGAGACGCCTTCGCCCGGTACGGCTTCCACCGCGCCCCGGGTCAGGAACACCAGGCGCGAGTCCGTGGGGTCGCCGTCCGCGGTCCAGTCCTGCAGCAGTCCCAGTACCCGGCCGGTCTCGGCGTGCACCGCGGCGGCCAGGTCCCCGCCGGCGGGCTCCACGCACTGCACCACCGAGGCGGTGGCGGTCCCGTCGCCCTCGCCGCGCATCGACCAGTCGTGGAAGGTTCCGCCACCGGCCGATCGCGTCCACTCGACACGGAACAGGGCGTCGCGGGCCGGGTCGGGCGCGGTGCCGAGCTGGTCGCCGCCGACCGTGCGCAGGGCCAGTCCGGCGACCGAGGCGACGGGCGCTCCGGTGGCGTCGGCGAGGGTGAGGGCCACTTCGCCGTTGTGGGCGGTGGTCAGGCGTACGCGCAGCTCGCAGGCTCCGACCGCGTGCAGGCGGACGCCGGACCAGGAGAACGGGAGTCGTCCTTCGGTGCCGTCGCCGTCCGGGGTGCGCAGTCCGAGCGCGTGCAGGGCGGCGTCGAGGAGGGCGGGGTGCAGGCCGAACCGGGCGGCGTCGTCACGGGCGGTGTCGGGCAGGGCCACCTCGGCGTAGTAGGCGTCGTCGTGCCGCCAGGCGGCGCGCAGGCCCCGGAACACCGGTCCGTACCCGAAGCCGGAGTCCGTGAGTCCCTCGTACAGGCCTTCCACCGGGACGGCTTCCGCGCCGGCCGGCGGCCATGCGGTGAGGTCCTGCGGGGCCGGACCGGCGGCGGTGGTGAGGGCGCCGGCCGCGTGGCGCGTCCACGGGGCGTCCGGGTCCGCGCCCTCGGGGCGGGAGTGCAGGGTAAGGCTGCGGCGGCCCGCGGGGTCGGCGGCTCCGGCGGAGAGCCTCAGCTGTACGCCGCCGTGCTCGGGGAGCACCAGGGGGGCTTCCAGGGTGAGTTCCTCGACCAGGTCGCAGCCGACGTGTTCGCCGGCGCGGAGCGCGAGCTCGACGAATGCCGTACCCGGCAGGAGGGCCGCGCCCGCGACCCGGTGGTCCCCGAGCCAGGGGTGGGTGGCCAGCGACAGCCGGCCGGTGAAGAGGTGGCCGTCGGAGTCGGGCAGTTGGACCTCGGCGCCGAGCAGCGGGTGGCCCGCGGTGCCGAGTCCGGCGGCCGCGACGTCGCCGTCCGCGCGGCCGGCGTCGAGCCAGTAGACGGCCCGCTGGAAGGCGTACGTCGGCAGGTCGTGGCGCTGGGCTCCGAGCGGGGCGTAGAACGCCCGCCAGTCGACGGTGGCGCCGCGCACGTACGCGGTGGAGAGCGCCGAGAGGAGGGTCTGGGTCTCGTCGCGGCCGGAGCGCAGGGCGGGGGCGAAGGCCGTGGCGGCGGGGTCTCCCGTCAGGCAGGTCTGGGCCATGGCGGAGAGGGTGCCGTCGGGGCCGAGTTCGAGGTAGGTCGTCACGCCGGCGGCTTCCAGTGTGCGGACGCCGTCGAGGAAGCGGACCGCTTCGCGGACGTGCCGGACCCAGAAGTCCGCCGAGCCCATCTCGTCGGTGACGAGGGCGCCGGTCAGGTTGGAGACGACGGGGATGCGGGGGGCGGCGAAGGACAGTCCCTCCACCACCCGCCGGAAGTCGTCCAGCATGCCGTCCATGTGCGGCGAGTGGAAGGCGTGGCTGACGGTGAGGCGCTTGCTCTTGCGGTCGGGGAACGACCCCGCGACCGCCATCGCCGCGTCCTCGTCACCGGCAACCACGACCGAACGCGGGCCGTTGACGGCGGCGATGGCCACCCGGCCGGTCAGCAGGGGCAGGACCTCATCCTCGGAGGCCTCGACGGCGATCATGGCCCCGCCCGCGGGCAGCGCCTGCATCAGCCGGCCGCGCGCCGCGACCAGCACGCACGCGTCCTCCAGCGAGAGGACACCGGCCACGTGCGCGGCCGCGATCTCGCCGATCGAGTGCCCGGACAGGAAGTCGGGCTTCACACCCCAGGACTCCAGCAGCCGGAACAGGGCCACCTCGACGGCGAACAGCGCCGGCTGCGTGTACTCCGTCCGGTCCAGCAGTTCTCCGTCCGTCCCGAACAGCACGTCCTTCAGGGGCAGTTCGAGAGCGAGGCGTTCGCAGACCCCGTCCAGCGCGGCCGCGAAGACCGGGTGCGCGGCGTACAGCTCGCGGCCCGCGCCGAGGCGCTGGCTGCCCTGTCCGGTGAACAGGAAGGCGAGCTTCTCCCCCGCGTGGGGCGAGCCCTGGAGCAGTCCTGTCGCCGGGCGTCCCTCGGTGAGGGCCGTGAGGCCGGCGCGGAAGCCGTCGAGGTCCGCGGCGACGACGGTCGCCCGGTGTTCGAAGACGGCCCGGGTGGTCGCCAACGCGTTCCCGATGTCGACGGGTTCGGCCGCCGGGTGCGCTTCCAGGTGGGACAGGAGCCGTTCGCCCTGGGCGCGCAGCGCCTCCGGGGTGCGGGCGGTCAGGTGCCACGGGAGCGCCACCGGCGCGGCCGGGACGGCCGGGACGGCCGGGGCGGGCGGGGCGGGCGGGCTCGCGGGGAGTTCGACGATGGCGTGCGCGTTCGTACCGCTCATGCCGAAGGAGGAGACCCCCGCGCGGCGCGGGCGGCCGGTGTCGGGCCAGGACCGCTGCTCGGTGAGCAGCGAGACGGCTCCGGCCGACCAGTCCACGTGGGGCGACGGCTCGTTGACGTGCAGGGTCTTCGGCAGGATGCCGTGACGCATCGCCTGGACCATCTTGATGATGCCGGCGACACCGGCGGCGGCCTGGGTGTGACCGAAGTTGGACTTGACGGAGCCCAGCCACAGCGGGCTGTCGTCCGGCCGGTCCTGGCCGTACGTGGCGAGCAGCGCCTGCGCTTCGATGGGGTCGCCGAGCCGGGTGCCGGTGCCGTGGGCCTCGACGGCGTCGACGTCGGCGGCGGTCAGGCCGGCGTTGGCGAGGGCCTGGCGGATGACGCGCTGCTGCGAGGGCCCGTTGGGGGCGGTGAGGCCGTTGCTGGCGCCGTCCTGGTTGACGGCGGTGCCGCGGACCACGGCCAGCACCTGGTGGCCGTGGCGGCGGGCGTCGGAGAGCCGCTCGACGAGCAGCATGCCGACGCCCTCGCCCCATGCGGTGCCGTCCGCGGCGGCCGCGAACGGCTTGCAGCGGCCGTCGGCGGCGAGGCCGCGCTGGCGGCTGAACTCGGTGAAGACGTCGGGGGTGGTGATGATGGTGACGCCGCCCGCCAGGGCGAGGGAGCACTCGCCGGACCGCAGCGCCTGCGCGGCGAGGTGCAGGGCGACGAGGGAGGAGGAGCAGGCGGTGTCGACGGTGACGGCCGGACCCTCGAAGCCGAAGGTGTAGGAGACGCGGCCGGAGGCGATGCTGCTGGAGCCGCCGGTGCCGAGGTAGCCCTCGACACCTTCGGGGACGGTGTTCAGGCGGGACACGTAGTCGTTGTGCATCTGGCCGACGAACACGCCGACCTGCTCGCCGCGCAGCCCCGTCGGGTCGATGCCGGCGCGTTCGAACGCCTCCCAGGAGGTTTCCAGGAGCAGCCGCTGCTGCGGGTCCATGGCGAGGGCCTCGCGCGGGTTGATCCCGAAGAACGCGGGGTCGAAGTGGTGGGCGTCGTAGAAGAAGCCGCCTTCGCGGGCGTACGAGGTGCCGGGGTTGTCGGGGTCGGGGTCGTAGAGCGCCTCGGTGTCCCAGCCCCGGTCGGCGGGGAGGTGCGCGATGCCGTCGCGGCCTTCGGCGAGCAGCTCCCACAGGTCCTCGGGGCTGCGGACGCCGCCGGGGAAGCGGCAGCTCATGGCGACGATGGCGATGGGGTCGTCGGTCTCGACGGTGGTGGTGGCCGGGTGGCGCGGGAGGGCGGCCGCGGCCTCGGAGCCGAGGAGTTCGTCCTTCAGGTAGCCGGCGAGGACCGTGGGGGTGGGGTAGTCGAAGACGAGGGTGGCGGGGAGGCGGACGCCGGCGGTGGCGCCGAGCCGGTTGCGGAACTCGACGGCGGTCAGCGAGTCGAAGCCGAGGTCCTTGAAGGCGCGGCCGGGCTCGACGGCGTCGGGGCTGGCGTGGCCGAGGACGGCCGCGACCTGGTCCCGTACGAGGTCGAGGAGCAGCTGGTCGCGCTCGTGGTCGGGGAGCCGTACGAGCCGCTCCACCAGCGGGGTTCCGGTGCCGGCGGCGGTGGCTTCGGCGGCCCGGCGGGCGGCGGGCCGGACCAGGCCGCGCAGCAGGGCGGGGACCATGCTCGCGTCGGCCTTGCGCAGGGGTGCGAGGTCGAGCTGCATGGGGACGAGGTGGGCGTCGCCGGTGCGGTGGGCGGTGTCGAGGAGGGCCAGGCCCTCCTCGGAGGAGAGGCCGAGGACGCCGGAGCGCGTCATGCGGTCCTTGTCGGCGGTGTCCAGTTCGCCGGTCATGCCGCTGGCTTCGGCCCACAGGCCCCAGCCGAGGGAGGTGCCGGGCAGGCCGTGGGCCTGGCGGTGGCGGGCGAGGGCGTCGAGGAAGACGTTCGCGGCCGCGTAGTTGGCCTGGCCGGCGCCGCCGAAGGTGCCCGCGGCGGAGGAGAAGAGGACGAAGTCGGCCAGGTCGAGGTGGCGGGTCAGCTCGTGCAGGTGGAGGGCGGCTTCGGCCTTGGGCCGCAGGACGCGGTCGACGCGCTCGGGGGTGAGCGCCTCGGCGATGCCGTCGTCGAGGACTCCGGCGGTGTGGATGACGGCGGTCAGGGGGTGTGCGGCCGGTACGGAGGCCAGGAGGGCGGCGAGCGCGTCGCGGTCGGCGGCGTCGCAGGCGGCGACGGTGACGTCGGCGCCCAGGGCCCGCAGGTCCGCGGCGAGTTCGGTGGCTCCGGCGGCGGCCTCGCCGCGGCGGCTGGTCAGGATCAGGCGGCGGGCGCCGCGGGTGGTGACGGCGTGGCGGGCCACGAGGGCGCCGAGGGTGCCGGTGCCGCCGGTGATGAGGACGGTGCCGTCGGGGTTCCAGTCGGTGGGGACGGTCAGCACGATCTTGCCGGTGTGGCGTGCCTGGCTGAGGTAGCGGAACGCTTCGGGGGCCTGGCGCAGGTCCCAGGCCGAGACCGGTACGGGGCTCAGGGAGCCGGCCCGGAAGAGGGAGAGGAGCTCGGTGAGCATCTCCTGGATGCGGTCGAGGCCGGCTTCGGTCAGGTCGAAGGCCTGGTAGCCGACGCCGGGGTGGGCGGCCGCGACGTCCTGGGGGTCGCGGACGTCGGTCTTGCCCATCTCGACGAAGCGTCCGCCGCGCGGCAGGAGCCGCAGGGAGGCGTCGACGAACTCGCGGGCGAGGGAGTCGAGGACGACGTCGACGCCGCGTCCGTTGGTGGCCGTGCGGAAGGTGTCCTCGAAGTCGAGGGTGCGGGAGGAGGCGATCTTGTCGTCGGTCAGGCCGAGTCCGCGCAGGGTGTCCCACTTGGCGGGGCTGGCGGTGGCGTAGACGTCGGCGCCCCAGTGGCGGGCCAGCTGGACGGCGGCCGTGCCGACTCCGCCGGCGGCGGCGTGCACGAGGAGGGATTCGCCCGCGCGGAGTCCGGCGAGGTCGTGGAGGGCGTAGTAGGCCGTCATGAAGACGATCGGTACGGCCGCGGCCTCGGCGAAGGTCCAGCCCTCGGGCATCGGGGCGATCATGCGGCGGTCCACGACCGCGAGCGGGCCGAAGGCGCCGGGCAGCATGCCCATGACGCGGTCGCCGGGGGCGAGGTCGGTGACTCCGGGGCCGGTCTCCACGACGGTGCCGGCGCCTTCGCTGCCCATGAGGCCGGGGTCTCCCGGGTACATGCCGAGGGCGTTGAGGACGTCGCGGAAGTTGAGGCCTGCGGCGCGGACGGCGACGCGGACCTGTCCGGGTTCCAGGGTCGCCCGGGACTCGGGGCTGGGGACGAGGGTGAGGTGGTCGAGGGTGCCCTTGTCCTCGATGTCCATGCGCCACGCCGGTTCGCCGGGGGGCGGGGTCAGGCGCGTGGTGGCGGGGATCCGGGCGAGGCGGGGGGCGTGGACGGTGCCGCGGCGGACGGCGAGCTGCGGCTCGCCGGTGGCGAGGGCGGCGGCGAGGAGGGCGCCGTCGGGGGTCGGGCCGTCGAGGTCGGCGAGGACGAAGCGGTCGGGGTTCTCCGACTGTGCGGAGCGGACCAGGCCCCAGACGGGGGCGTGGACGGGGTCGGCGAGGTCCCAGTCTCCCTGGGTGGCGACGGCGCCCCGGGTGACGAACACCAGGCGGGACGTGGCGAAGCGGTCGTCGGCGAGCCACGCCTGGACCAGGGCGAGTGCCCGGTGGGTGGCGGTGCGGACGGCGTCCGCGGTGAGCGCGCCCGCGGAGCCGGCGGGCGGGCAGGGGGCCAGGACGTACGAGGGGACCGTGGCGCCCGCGTCCACGGCCGCCGCGAGGGCCGCGAGGCCGGCGTGTGCCCGGCCGGGCAGACCGGCGGCGCCGTCGGTTCCGGTGCCGGTGTTCTCGGTGCCGTGGTCGCCGTCGGTGCCGATGACGGCCCACGTGGCCGTGGTGTCCTCGGCGGAGGAGGAGCCGGCCGGCAGGGGCACGGTGGCCCACTCGATCCGGAACAGCGACTCGTGGTGGGCCGTGCGCGGGGCGGCGGCGAGCCGGTCGACGGAGACGGGCCGCACCGTCAGCTGCTCGACGGCGGCCACGGGCGCGCCCGTGGTGTCGGCCAGCTGGAGGGAGAGGGTGTCCTCGCCGTGCGTCGTGAGGCGGACGCGCAGCGCGGCGGCGCCGACGGCGTGCAGGGACACGCCGCGCCAGGAGAACGGCAGCCCGGCGGGGCGGTCCGTGCCGGACGGCCGGACGAACGTGCCGTGCAGGGCGGCGTCCAGGAGCGCCGGGTGCAGGCCGAAGCGGGTGGCCTCGGTCTGCCGGTCCTCGGGCAGGGCCACCTCGGCGTAGACGTCGTCGCCGAGGGTCCAGGCGGCCCGCAGGCCCTGGAAGACGGGACCGTAGGCGAAGCCGCCCCGGCCGAGGTGTTCGTACAGCCCGTCGACGGTGACGGCCTCGGCGCCCGGCGGGGGCCAGGCGGTGAGGTCGAAGCCGGGGAGCGGTGCGCCCGTGGCGAGGACGCCGGTGGCGTGCCGGGTCCACGGTTCGTCGTCGGCGGCGTCGGGGTCGCCCGAGTACAGGTCGAGGGTGCGGCGGCCGTCTCCGTCGGGCGCACCCACCACGATCTGGAGGCGTACCGCGGTGTGCGGGACCAGGACGAGCGGTGCTTCGAGGGTCAGTTCCTCCAGGACGTCGCAGCCCGCCTGGTCGCCGGCGCGGACGGCGAGTTCGACGAAGGCGGTACCGGGCAGCAGGACGGTGCCCATGACGGCGTGGTCGGCGAGCCAGGGGTGGGTGTCGAGGGAGAGCCGCCCGGTGAAGAGGAAGCCCTCTCCGTCGGCGAGCGGTACGGCGGCGCCGAGCAGCGGGTGGTGGGCGGCGCCCAGGCCCGCCGATTCGACGTCCCCGATGTGGCCGGGCGGGGCTTCGAGCCAGAACCGGCGGCGCTGGAAGGCGTAGGTGGGCAGGTCGACCCGGCGGGCGCCGGTCGTGGCGAAGTACGCGGGCCAGTCGAGCGGGACGGCGCGGGTGTGGACGGCGGCGATCGCGGCGGCCAGCGCCTCGGCCTCGCCGCGGTCGCGGCGCAGTGCCGGGACGAACACGGCGTCGCCGGAGGTGTCGGTGAGGCAGTCGCGGCCGAGGCCGGACAGGACGCCCTGCGGGCCCAGTTCGAGGTAGGTGGTGACGTGTTCGGCGTCCAGGGTGCGGATGCCGTCGAGGAAGCGGACGGGTTCGCGGACGTGGGCGACCCAGTGGTCGGGGGTGCGCAGTTCGTCGCCCGCGACGGTTCCGGTGAGGTTGCTGACGACGGGGACGGCGGGTGCCCGGTAGGTGAGGGAGGCGGCGACGTCGCGGAAGGCGTCGAGCATGCCGTCCATCAGCGGGGAGTGGAAGGCGTGGCTGACGGTGAGCCGCTTGGTGCGGCGGCCGCGCCGCTCGAACTCGGCGGCGATCTCCAGGGCGAGGGTCTCGTCGCCGGAGACGACGGTGCTGGAGGCGGAGTTGACGGCGGCGATGCCGATGCGGTCCTCGTGGCCGGCGAGCAGCGGCCGGACCTCGTCCTCGGTGGCGGTCAGCGCGATCATCGCGCCGCCCCGGGGCAGTTGCTCCATGAGGCGGCCGCGGGCGGCAACCAGGGTGGCCGCGTCGGGCAGGGTGAGGACGCCGGCGACGTGGGCGGCGGTGATCTCGCCGATGGAGTGGCCGGAGACGAAGTCGGGGCGCAGGCCCCACGATTCGACGAGGCGGTAGAGCGCGGTCTCCAGGGCGAACAGGGCGGGCTGGGTGTAGCCGGTCCGGTTCAGGAGGTCGCCGTCCTCGTCGAACATGACGTCCTTGAGGGGCTGTTCGAGGTGCGGGTCCAGGGCGGCGCAGACCTCGTCGAGGGCTGCGGCGAAGACCGGGTGGGTCGCGTAGAGCTCGCGGCCCGTACCGGGGCGCTGGCTGCCCTGGCCGGTGAACAGGACGGCGGTGCGGCCGTCGGCGGTGTCGTGGCGGACGAGGCCGACGCTGTCGCGGCCCTCGGCGAGGGCGGCGAGGGCGGTGCGGAGCCCTTCGTGGCCGGGGGCGACGACGGCGGCCCGGCGGTCCAGGGCGGTGCGGGTGGTGGCCAGGGAGTACGCGACGTCGGCGGGGGCCGTGTCGGGGTGTTCCGCGAGGTGGGCGGCGAGGCGGGCGGCCTGGGCGCGCAGCGCGTCGGGAGTCCGGCCGGAGAGGACGAACGGCAGCGGGGTGCCCGCGGGCGTCCGGTCCCCGTCGGCGGTGCCGTCGGCGGGTGCGGGTCCGGCGTCCTGGCCGGTGGGCGGCTGCTCGATGATGACGTGCGCGTTGGTGCCGCTGACGCCGAAGGAGGAGATGCCCGCGCGGCGGGGGCGGCCGGTCTCGGGCCAGGCGGTGGCCTCGGTCAGCAGCTCGACGGCGCCGGCGGTCCAGTCGATGTGCGGGGACGGCTCGCCGATGTGCAGGGACGCCGGCAGGATGCCGTGGCGCATCGCCTGGACCATCTTGATGATGCCGGCGGCGCCCGCCGCGGCCTGGGTGTGGCCGATGTTGGACTTGACGGAGCCCAGGCGCAGGGGGGTGCCGTCGGGGCGGTCCTGGCCGTAGGTGGCCAGGAGGGCCTGGGCTTCGATGGGGTCGCCGAGGGTGGTGCCGGTGCCGTGGGCTTCGACGGCGTCGACGTCGGCGGCGGTCAGGCCGGCGTGGGCGAGGGCCTCGCGGATGACGCGCTGCTGGGAGGGGCCGTTGGGGGCGGTGAGGCCGTTGGAGGCGCCGTCCTGGTTGACGGCGGTGCCGCGGACCACGGCGAGGACCGGGTGGCCGTTGCGGCGGGCGTCGGAGAGCCGTTCGACGAGGATCATGCCGGCGCCCTCGGCCCAGCCGGTGCCGTCGGCGTCGGCGGAGAAGGACTTGCAGCGGCCGTCGGTGGCGAGGCCGCGCTGGCGGCTGAAGTCGATGAAGGTGTCGGGGGTGGACATGACGGTGACGCCGCCGGCGAGGGCCATGTCGCATTCGCCGCTGCGCAGGGCCTGTGCGGCCAGGTGCAGGGCGACGAGGGAGGAGGAGCAGGCCGTGTCGATGGTGACGGCGGGGCCCTCGAGGCCGAAGGTGTAGGAGATGCGGCCGGAGGCGACGCTGCCGGCGCTGCCGGTGCCGAGGTAGCCCTCCAGGCCCTCGGGTACGGCGGGGAGCCGCGTCAGGTAGTCGTGGTACATGACGCCGGCGAACACGCCGGTGCGGGTGCCGCGGACGGAGGCGGGGTCGATGCCGGCCCGTTCGAATGCCTCCCAGGAGGTTTCCAGCAGGAGCCGCTGGTGCGGGTCCATGGCGAGGGCTTCGCGCGGGTTGATGCCGAAGACGTCGGGGTCGAAGTCGGCGGCGTCGTGGAGGAAGCCGCCCTCCCGGGTGTAGGAGGTCCCGGCGCGGCCGGGGTCGGAGTCGTACAGCGCGTCGAGGTGCCAGCCGCGGTCGGTGGGGAACGGGGAGATCGCGTCGACGGAGCCGGCGACGAGCTGCCACAGCTCCTCGGGGGTGGTGACGCCGCCGGGGTAGCGGCAGCTCATGCCGACGATGGCGATGGGCTCGTCGGCGGTGGCCCGGGCGGCGGGCGTGATTGCGGTGGCGGTGGGGGCGGTCCGGTCGCCGAGGAGTTCGGTGCGCAGGAACGCGGAGAGCGCGTGGGGGGTGGGGTAGTCGAAGACGAGGGTGGCGGGGAGGCGGACTCCGGTGGCCGAGCCGAGGCGGTTGCGCAGTTCGACGGCGGTGAGCGAGTCGAAGCCGAGTTCCTTGAAGGCGCGGCCGGGGTCGACGGCGTCGGGTCCGGGGAAGCCGAGGACGGCGGCGACCTGGACGCGGACGGTGGCGAGCAGCAGCCGGTCGCGTTCGGCGGCGGTCAGCGGCAGCAGTCGTGCGGTGAGGCCGTCGGCGGGGGCGGCGTCCTGGGCGGCGGTGCGGCGGGCGGCGGGCCTGACCAGGCCGCGCAGCAGGGCGGGAACGCTGTGCGCGTCGGCGTGGCGCAGGGCGGCCAGGTCGAGGTGCATGGGGACGGCGGTGGGGTCGCCGACGGCACGGGCGGTGTCCATGAGGGCGAGGCCCTCGGTGGAGGACAGGGCGGCGACTCCGGCGCGGGTGATGCGTTCGAGGTCGGTGTCGGCGAGGTCGCCGGTCATGCCGCTGCGTTCGGCCCACAGGCCCCAGGCGAGCGCGGTGGCGGTGAGGCCGTCGGCGCGGCGGCGCTGGGCGAGGGCGTCGAGGAAGGTGTTGGCGGCGGCGTAGTTGGCCTGGCCGGCGGCGCCGAGGGTGCCGGCGGCGGCGGAGAACAGGACGAACGCGGCGAGGTCGAGGCCGGAGGTCAGTTCGTGCAGGTTGACGGCGGCGTCGACCTTGGCGGGCAGGACGTGGTCGATGCGCTCGGGGGTGAGTGCTTCGAGGATGCCGTCGTCGAGGACTCCGGCGGTGTGGACGACGGCGGTGAGCGGGTGTGCGGCCGGTACGGAGGCCAGGAGGGCGGCGAGCGCGGCACGGTCGGCGGCGTCGCAGGCGGCGAGGGTCACCTCGGCGCCCAGCGCGCGCAGCTCTTCGAGGAGTTCGGCTGCTCCGGTGGCGGCCTCGCCGCGGCGGCTGGTGAGCAGCAGGCGGCGTACGCCGTGGGCGGTGACGAGGTGGCGGGCGACGAGGCCGCCGAGGGTGCCGGTGGCGCCGGTGACGAGGGCGGTGCCGTCCTGGTCGAGGGGGCGGGCTTCCTGGCCGGGGGTGGCGGGGACGCGGGCGAGGCGGGGTACGACGGCGCGGCCTTCGCGGAGGGCGAGTTGCGGTTCGGCGGTGGCCAGCGCGGCGGGCAGGGCTCGCAGGGACTCCTCGCGGTCGTCGAGGTCGAGCAGGACGAACCGGTCGGGGTGCTCGTTCTGGGCGGAGCGGAGCAGGCCCCACAGCGGGGCGTGCGCGAGGTCGGGCACGTCGGAGCCGGAGGTGGTGGCGACGGCGCCGTGGGTGACGAACACGAGCCGGGAGCCGGCGTAGCGGTCGTCGGCGAGCCAGGCCCGGGCCAGGTCGAGGGCGTGGTGCAGGGCGTCGCCGACGGCGGCGGGCAGTGCGGCGTCGACGGGGGTCCGCGACAGCCCGCCGGGGGCCGCTACGGAGACGAGGACGGCCTGCGGTACGGGGCCGCCGTCGGCGAGGGCCGTACCGAGGGCGGGGAGGCCGGTGTGGGTGGCGGCCGTGGGCAGGACGGCGGTGAAGCGGGGGCCTGCCGCGCCGAGCAGGGCCCACTGGGCGGGGGCGACGGTGGTGGCGGCGGGCAGCGGCAGCGGGGTCCATTCGACGCGGAAGAGGGCGTCGTGGAAGGCGGTGCGGGCGGCCCGTACCTGGTCGGGGGTGACGGGGCGGAGCAGTAGCGCGTCGACGGAGGCGACGGGGGCTCCGGTCTCGTCGGCGAGGTCGACGGAGACGGTGTCCTGGCCGCCGGGGGCGAGGCGGACGCGCAGGGTGCGCGCGCCGACGGCGCGGAGGGTGACGCCGCTCCAGGAGAACGGCAGCCTGCCGTGCTCGGTCTCCGCCAGCAGGGAGCCCATGCCGACGGCGTGCAGGGCGGCGTCGAGCAGGGCGGGGTGGAGGCCGAACAGGGCCGCTTCGGCGTGGGCCTGCTCGGGGAGGCGGACTTCGGCGAAGACCTCGTCGGCGCGCTGCCAGGCACCGGTCAGGCCCTGGAAGACGGGCCCGTAGGCGAAGCCGGAGGCGGTGAGGTGTGCGTAGAGGCCGTCGACGGGGAGGGCGGTGGCGTCCTTCGGGGGCCAGGTGGCCAGGTCGGTGCCGGCGCGCGGGGTGTCCTGGGCGGTGGCGGGGGCGAGGAGGCCGGTGGCGTGCCGGGTCCAGGCGCCTTCGCCCCAGGTGTCGTCGGCGGCGTCCTCGGGCCGTGAGTGCAGGGTCAGGGAGCGGCGTCCGTCGGGGTCGGGGGCGCCGACGGCGAGCTGGATCTGTACTCCGCCGTGCGGCGGCAGGGCCAGGGGTGCCTGGAGGGTGAGTTCGTCGAGGAGTTCGCAGCCGGTGTGCTCGCCGGCCCGCAGGGCGAGTTCGACGAAGGCGGTGCCGGGCAGCAGGACGGTGTCCATGACCGTGTGGTCGGCGAGCCAGGGGTGGGTGGCCAGGGAGAGCCGGCCGGTGAACAGGTAGCCGTCGCCGTCGGCGAGGGCGATGGCCGCGCCGAGCAGCGGGTGGTCGGCGGAGCCGATGCCGGCGGCGGTGACGTCGCCGGTCCAGGCGGTGGGCTGTTCGGGCCAGTACAGGCTCCGCTGGAAGGCGTACGTGGGCAGGTCGATGCGGGTGGCGGGGCGGCCGGCGAAGACGGCGGACCAGTCGACGGGGACGCCGTGGACGTGGGCGCGGGCGACGGCGGCGGCAAACGCGGCCGCTTCGGGCCGGTCGCCGCGCAGGGCGGGGACGAACACGGCGTCGTCCTGGCCGGTGAGGCAGTCCTGCGCGAGGGCGGTGAGGACCCCGCCGGGGCCGACCTCGACGAAGGTGGTGACGCCGAGTGCGGCGAGGCCGCGTATGCCGTCGTGGAAGCGGACGGCCTCGCGGACGTGCCGGACCCAGTAGTCGGCGGTGCAGATCTCCTCGGCGGTCACGGAGGCGCCGGTGAGGTTGGAGACGATCGGGATGACGGGCGGCGCGTAGGAGACGGCTTCGGCGGCCTCGCGGAACGCGTCGAGCATGCCGTCCATGAGCGGCGAGTGGAAGGCGTGGCTGACCGGGAGGCGCTTGGTGCGGCGGCCTCGGGCGCGCAGGGCCTCGGCGATGTGCTCGGCGGCGTCCGCGTCGCCGGAGACGACCACGGAGCGGGGGCCGTTGACGGCCGCGACGGACACCCGGTCGGTGAGCAGCGGGGTGACCTCGTCCTCGGTGGCCTCGACGGCGATCATCGCGCCGCCCGCGGGCAGGGCCTGCATGAGGCGGCCGCGGGCGGCGACGAGGGCGGCCGCGTCGGGGAGGGTGAGGACGCCGGAGACGTGGGCGGCGGCGAGTTCACCGATGGAGTGCCCGATGAGGAAGTCGGGGGTGACGCCCCACTGTTCGAGCTGCCGGTGGAGGGCGACCTCGACGGCGAACAGTGCGGCCTGGGTGTGGGCGGTGGCGTCGAGCAGCGCCGCTTCGGGGCTGTCTTCGGCGGCGAACAGGACGTCGTACAGGGGCCGTTCGAGGTGCCGGTCGAGTTCGTCGCGGACGGCGTCGAGGGCGCGGGCGAAGCCGGGGTGGGTGGCGTACAGTTCGCGGCCCATGCCGAGGCGCTGGCTGCCCTGGCCGGTGAACAGGAACGCGGTGTTCCCGTCGTCCACGGCGCCGAGCACGGCGGTCGGGGGCTGCTCGCCGGCGGTGAGCGCGTCGAGGTCGGCGAGGAGCCGTTCGCGGTCGGCGGCGAAGAGGACGGCCCGGCGGTCGAGCGCGGAGCGGCTGGTGGCGAGGGAGAAGCCGAGGTCGGTCAGGGACGCGGGGTCCGCGGCGAGTTCGGGGTGGGCGCGCAGGTGGGCGGCGAGGCGGCCGGCCTGGGCGGCGAGGGCTTCGTCGCCGTGGCCCGACAGCAGCAGCGGTACCGGTCCGGTGGCGCCCGCGGCGCTGTCCGGGGTGGCCGTGTCCGGCCGGCCCGTCGTGCCGGGTCCGGCCGGGGCGGGTTCGGCGGGCGGGGCCTGCTCGATGACGGTGTGGGCGTTGGTGCCGCTGACGCCGAAGGAGGAGATGCCGGCGCGGCGCGGCTGCCCCGTCTCGGGCCAGGGTACGGCCCGGGTGAGCAGTTCGACGTCGCCGGTGGCCCAGTCGACGGCCGTGGACGGCTGGTCGATGTGGAGGGATTCGGGCAGCACGCCGTGCCGCATCGCGAGGACCATCTTGATGATGCCCGCGACGCCGGCGGCGGCCTGGGTGTGCCCGATGTTGGACTTGACCGAGCCCAGCCACAGCGGCCGGCCCTCGGGCCGGTTCTGGCCGTAGGTGGCCAGGATGGCCTGCGCTTCGATGGGGTCGCCGAGGGTGGTGCCGGTGCCGTGCGCCTCGACGGCGTCGACCTGCGCCGGGGTGAGCCCGGCGTTGGTCAGTGCCTGGCGGATGACGCGCTGCTGGGAGGGCCCGTTGGGGGCGGTCAGGCCGTTGGAGGCGCCGTCCTGGTTGATGGCGCTGCCCCGCACGAGGGCGAGGACGGGGTGGCCGTTGCGTCGGGCGTCGGAGAGCTTTTCGACGAGGAGCATGCCGACGCCCTCGCCCCAGCCGGTGCCGTCGGCGCCGTCGGCGAACGGCTTGCACCGGCCGTCGGGGGCGAGTCCGCGCTGCCGGCTGAACTGTACGAAGGCGCGCGGGCTGGACATGACGGTGACACCGCCGGCCAGGGCCATGGAGCACTCGTCGTTCCGCAGCGCCTGGACGGCGAGGTGGAGGGCGACGAGCGAGGCCGAGCAGGCGGTGTCGACGGTGACGGCGGGACCTTCGAGGCCGAAGGTGTAGGACAGCCGGCCGGAGACGACGCTGGCGGCGTTGCCGGTGAGGAGGTACTGCTCGACGCCCTGGGGGACCTCGCGGAGCAGGTCGGGGTAGTCCTGGCCGTTGGTGCCGATGAAGACGCCGGCCTTGCTGCCGCGGAGGGTCGCCGGGTCGATGCCGGCGCGTTCGAAGGTCTCCCACGAGGTTTCGAGGAGCAGGCGCTGCTGCGGGTCCATGCCGAGGGTTTCGCGGGGGCTGATCCCGAAGAAGGCGGCGTCGAACTCGCCGACCCCGTCGAGGAATCCGCCTTCGCGGGTGTACGAGGTGCCCCGCTGCTCGGGGTCGGCGTCGTACAGGGACTCGATGTCCCAGCCGCGGTCGGCGGGGAAGTCGGTGATGGCGTCCCGGCCGCCCGCCACCAGGCCCCACAGGTCCTCCGGCGACTGGATGCCGCCGGGGAACCTGCAGGCCATGCCGACGATCGCGATCGGCTCCGGCTCCTGGGCCTCGACTTCGCGAAGGCGCTGCCGTGTCTGGTGCAGATCGGCCGTCACCCGCTTCAAGTAGCCGAGGATCTTGTCCTGATCCGCCACCTGATCCGCCATTGGAACCTCACCCATGCTCGTCACAAACCCTTGTGCTGCTACTGCCTGCTGACCGCTGTGCTAGATGCCGAGCTCGTTCTCGATGAAGTCGAAGAGCTCGTCGGGGGTGGCTTCCTGGAGCTTCTCGGCCACGGCCCCGTCGCTGGATTGGGCTTGCGGTTCACCCCATTTCGCCAGGAGGGCCTGCAGGCGCGAGGCGATGTCGGCGCGCGTCTCCCCGTCGGGGTCGAGGACGGACAGCGCGGATTCGAGCCTTTCGAGCTCCGCGAGACCGGGCGCGGCGGCGGTGCTGCCGTCCTGGACGATCTCGGCCCGGAGGAACTCGGCGAGTACCGCCGGCGTCGGGTGGTCGAAGACCAGCGTGGCCGGGAGCTTCAGTCCGGTGGCGGCGTTCAGGCGGTTGCGGAGCTCCAGCGCGATCAGGGAGTCGAAGCCGAGCTCCTTGAACGCACGGCCCGCGCCCACCTCGTCGGTGGTGGGGTGCCCGAGCGCGGTCGCCGCGTGCGAGCGGACCAGTTCCAGGACGGCCAGGGCCTGTTCGGTCTGCGGCATCACCGACAGCCGTCGGCGCAGCGCCTCGGCCGGGGTTCCCTCCTCGCCCGCGCCGCCCGCTGCACCGGTGGCCTGCGCGGTCGGTGCCAGCCTGCGGACGTCGGGCAGGTCGCCGAGGAACGGGCTGGGGCGTACCGCGGTGTAGCCGGGGGTGAAGCGTTCCCACTGGATGTCGGCGACGGCGACGGCCGGCTCGGTGTGGTCGAGGGCCTGCTGGAGTGCGCGGATCGCGGCGCCCGGCGCCATGGCGGGTACGCCGCCTCGGTCGAGGCGTTCGCCGATGGCGCCGCCCGCGGCCAGCCCGCTGTCACCCCAGCGGCCCCAGGCCACCGAGGTCGCGGGCAGGCCGTCGGCGTGCCGCTGCTCGGCGAGGGCGTCGAGGTAGGAGTTGGCGGCGGCGTAGTTGCCCTGGCCGGCGTCGCCGAGCGTGCCCGCGATTCCGGAGAAGAGCACGAACGCGGACAGGCCGAGGTCGCGGGTCAGCTCGTGCAGGTGCAGGGCGGCGTCCGCCTTGGGGGCGAGTACGGTCGCGAACCGTTCGGGGGTCAGCCCGTCGATGACTCCGTCGTCGAGGACACCGGCGGTGTGGACGACGGCGGTCAGGGGCTGGTCGGCGGGGACGGTGGCGAGGAGCGCGACGAGCGCGGCGCGGTCGGCGACGTCGCAGGCGGCGAGGGTGACCCGGGCGCCGAGCGCGGTGAGCTCCTCACGCAGCGCCTCGGCGCCGGGAGCGTCAGGTCCGCGGCGGCTGGTCAGGACCAGGTGCCCGGCTCCGTTCTGGGCGAGCCAGCGGGCCACGTGCGCGCCCAGCGCCCCCGTGCCGCCGGTGACCAGCGTCGTGCCGTGCGGCTTCCAGGCGGGCGCGGTCGGCGCGTCGGCGAGCGGCGCGCGAGCCAGTCGCCGGCCGAAGAGCCCGGAGGTACGGACGGCGACCTGGTCCTCGGCTCCGTCGCCGGCGAGGACGCCCGCGAGGCGTTCGAGGGTCCGGTCGTCGGCCTGCGCGGGCAGGTCGATCAGGCCGCCCCAGCGGTCGGGGAACTCCAGTGCGGCGGTCCGGCCGAAGCCCCACAGGAGCGCCTGTGCCGGATCCAGGAGCCTCTCCGACCGGGCCACGGAGACGGCGCCTCGGGTCAGGCACCACAGGGGCGCCGACACGTCGGCGTCGCCGAGGGCCTGGACGAGCGCGGCGGTGCCGAGGAGTCCGGTGTGCGCACCCGGTGACGGCGTGGCGCCGGCGCCGGCGTCGAGGGCGAGGAGGGAGAGGACTCCGGCGGGGTCGTCCTGACCGTCGGTGGCGGCCTTGAGGGTGGCGGCGAGCGCGTCCCGGCCGGCCGCGTCGGCGGCCACGGTGACGGTACGGACTTCGGCGCCACGGTCGGCGAGGGTACGCAGGACCGCGCGGGCCCGCTCGTCGGCGGGACCGGTCAGGCCCTCGGGTACCACGACCAGCCACGTTCCGGTGAGCCGGGTCGTGGTGGCTTCGGTCAGGGGCTTCCAGGTGACGCGGTAGCGCCAGCCGTCGACGGTGGACTGTTCGCGGCTCTGCCTGCGCCAGGAGGACAGCGCGGGGAGCAGGGCGGTCAGTGGCTGGTCGCCCTCGACGCGCAGTTCGGCGGTGAGCGCGGCGAGGTCCTCGCGTTCGACGGCTTCCCAGAAGCGTGCGTCGACGGCGCTCTCCGCGGCCGGAGCCTCCGCCTCGACGGGCGCGGCCTCCGGCCAGAACCGCTGCGACTGGAACGCGTAGGTCGGCAGGTCGACCCGGCGGGCACCCATCCCCGCGAATACAGCCTCCCAGTCCACGGTGACGCCGCGTACATAGGCCTCGCCCAGGGACAGCCAGAACCGCTCCAGACCCCCCTCGTTACGGCGGAGCGAACCGAGTACCGCCGCCTCACGGCCCGCGTCCTCCACCGTCTCCTGCATCCCGACGGTGAGGACGGGGTGGGGGCTGGACTCGATGAACACACCGAAGCCCTGACCGAGGAGGGTCCGGGTGGCATCCTCCAGCTCCACCGTCCGGCGAAGGTTCCGGAACCAGTAACCGGCATCCAGCTCCGGCCCCTTCACCCACTCCCCCGTGACCGTCGAGAGGAACGGCACCTGCGCGGGCTGCGGGACGACCGGCGCCAGGAGCTCGTCGAGTTCCTCCCGGAGCAGTTCGACCTGCGCGGAGTGCGAGGCGTAGTCCACCGCGATCCGCTTGGCACGTATCCCGTCCGCCTCGCAGGCGGCCAGAAGTTCTTCCAGGGCCTCCACCTCGCCCGAGACGACCACGGAAGATGGGCCGTTGACGGCGGCGACGGAGATCCGCTCCTCACCCCAGGGCGCGATCCGCTCGCGGACTTCGGTGGCCGGCAGGGGCACGGACACCATGCCGCCCAGACCGGCCAGCACCCGCCCGATCGCCTGACTCCGCAGAGCCACCACGCGGGCGGCGTCTTCGAGGGAGAGGATCCCGGCGACGCAGGCGGCAGCGATCTCGCCCTGGGAATGCCCGATCACCGCACCCGGACGCACACCCGCCGCACGCCACACCTCGGCCAGGGACACCATCACCGCGAACAGCGCAGGCTGCACCACGTCCACCCGGTCGAACGAGGGCGCGTCATCGGCACCCCGGAGCACGTCCACCAACGACCAGTCGGTGAAGGGTTCCAGGGCCTTGGCGCAGTCATCAACCCGGGCAGCGAACACGGGTGAAGCGTCCAACAGGGCGTCGGCCATGCCCACCCATTGCGACCCCTGTCCGGGGAACACGAACGCCGTCTTGCCCCCGATGACCGACCCCTGGACGAGCAGGGGTGCGGTGCCTCCGGCGGCCAGCGTGGCCAGGCCCGCGAGGTGCTCGTCCCGGTCCCGTCCGATGAGTACCGCGCGCCGGTCGTGCGCCGTGCGGCTGGTGGCCAGGGAATGGCCGATGTCGGACTGTCGCAGGTCAGGACGGGTGGCGAGGTGGTTCAGGAGGCGTTCGGCCTGGCCGCCGAGCGCCTTCTCGGTCTTGGCCGTCAGCGGCCAGGGCAGCGGCGTCGACGGGTCGGTACCGGTGTCGTGCGGGGTCGTCGTGGTCAGTAGGGGGTGGCCGGTCGCGGACGCAGGGGTCCCCCGCCCGTCGGCCCCCCGCCCGTCCGGCCCCTGTTCCGAGGTGCCCGGTTCCGGGGAGCCGGCTGCGGCCGGGGCCTGTTCGATGATGGCATGGGCGTTGGTCCCGCTGAACCCGAACGACGACACACCCGCGCGCCAGGGGCGGTCGGGGGTCTCGGGCCAGGCCCGCTGTTCCGTCAGCAGGGCGACCTCGCCCGCGCTCCAGTCGACGTGCGGGGTGGGTTCGGCGATGTGCAGGCTCTGCGGCAGCACGCCGTGCTGCATGGCGAGCACCATCTTGATGACGCCGGCGACGCCGGCCGCGGCCTGCGCGTGCCCGATGTTGGACTTGATCGAGCCGACCAGCAGCGGCCGGCCGGCCGGGCGGTCCTGCCCGTACGTCGCCAGCAGCGCCTGGGCCTCGATCGGGTCGCCCAGGGTCGTACCGGTGCCGTGCGCCTCGACCACGTCGACCTCTGCGGCCGACAGGCGGGCGTTGGCGAGGGCCTGGCGGATGACGCGCTGCTGGGACGGGCCGTTGGGCGCGGTCAGGCCGTTGCTCGCGCCGTCCTGGTTGATCGCCGTCCCCCGGATGACGGCCAGTACCGGGTGCCCGTTGCGCTGCGCGTCCGACAGGCGCTCCACGAGGAGCATGCCGACACCCTCGGCCGGGCTGAAGCCGTCGGCGTCGGAGGAGAAGGCCTTGCAGCGTCCGTCGGTGGACAGTCCGCGCTGGCGGCTGAACTCGATGAAGGTGCCGGGTGTGGACATGACCGTCACCCCGCCGGCGAGGGCCATGGTGCACTCACCGCTCCGCAGCGCCTGGACGGCGAGGTGGAGGGCGACGAGCGAGGCCGAGCAGGCGGTGTCGACGGTGACGGCCGGCCCTTCGAGACCGAAGGTGTACGAGAGGCGGCCGGAGACGACGCTGCCCGCGCTGCCGGTGGCCAGGTGCCCCTCCAGGCCGTCGGCGGCGCCCCGTACGAGGTGGGAGTAGTCGGAGCCGTTGGTGCCGACGAAGACACCGGACTGGCTGCCGCGGAGGGTCTCCGGGTCGATGCCGGCCCGTTCGAAGGCCTCCCACGTGGTCTCCAGCAGCAGCCGCTGCTGCGGGTCCATGGCCAGGGCCTCGCGCGGGGAGATCCCGAAGAACCCGGGATCGAAGGCGGCCGCGCCGGAGAGGAACCCGCCTTCGCGGGTGTAGGAGGTGCCCTGGGCGTCGGGGTCGGGGTCGTACAGCGCCTCGACGTCCCAGCCCCGGTCGGCGGGGAACTGCGAGAGCCCGTCACCGCCGGAGGCGAGCAGCTGCCACAGTTCCTCGGGGCTGCGGACGCCGCCGGGGAAGCGGCAGCTCATCGCGACGACGGCGATCGGTTCGGCGTCGGCCCCCGAGGGGGCCGCCGTCGGTACGTACGCGGTGCCCGGCGCGCCCTGGCCGGCGAGCTCGGCCCGCAGGTGCCGGGCGAGGACGGTGGGCGTCGGGTGGTCGAAGACGAGGGTGGGCGGCAGGCTGAGCCCGGCGGCGGCGTTCAGGCGGTTGCGCAGCTCGACGGAGGTGAGGGAGTCGAAGCCGAGCTCCTTGAACGCCCGGCCGGCCTCCACGGCGTCGGGCCCGGCGTAGCCGAGGACGGCGGCGACGGCCGTACGGACCAGGTCGAGCAGCAGCCGTTCCTGTTCGGCCTCGGGCTGCCCGGCGAGCTGCCGGGCGAGGACGGCGGCGCTGCCACTGTCCTCCGCCGCACCGGTGCCGGCGCTGTCCATGACCTGCCGGGCTTCGGGCAGGTCGTGCAGCAGCGGCCGGGCGCGGCCGGAGGTGAAGGCCAGGACGAAGCGCTTCCACTCCATGTCGGCGACGGTCAGGGTGGTTTCGTCGCGGTCCAGCGCGTGCTGGAGTGCGGTGACCGCCCGCTCGGGGGCCATTTCGATGACGCCATGGCGGCGCATGCGGTCGCCGACGGCGCCTTCTGCCATGCCCCCGTCGCCCCAGGGCCCCCAGGCGACGGAGGTCGCGAGCAGGCCGGCGGCTCGCCGGTACTCGGCGAACGCGTCGAGGAACGCGTTCCCGGGCGCGTAGTTGCCCTGGCCCGGGGCGCCGAAGGTGGCGGCGAAGGAGGAGAACAGCACGAACGCGGACAGGCCGAGGTCGCGGGTCAGCTCGTGCAGGTGCAGCGTCGCGTCGACCTTGACCCGCAGCACCCGTTCGATCTGTTCGGGGGTCAGCGCCTCGATGACCCCGTCGTCGAGGACGGCCGCGGTGTGGACGACGGCCGTGAGGGGCTGGTCGGCGGGAATGGCGGTGAGGAGCACGGCGAGGGCGGCGCGGTCGGCGACGTCGCAGGCGGCGAGGGTGACCCGGGCGCCGAGCGCGGTGAGCTCCTCACGCAGCGCCTCGGCGCCGGGCGCGTCGGGCCCGCGGCGGCTGGTCAGGACCAGGTGTTCGGCGCCGTTCTCGGCGAGCCAGCGGGCCACGTGCGCGCCCAGCGCCCCCGTACCCCCGGTGACCAGCGTCGTCCCGGTCGGCCGCCATTCCCGTACGGCCGGCGTCTCGGCCAGCCGGGCCCGCACGAGACGCCGTACGAACAGCCCCGAGGCCCGAACGGCGACCTGGTCCTCGACGGCGTCACCGGCCAGGACGCCCGCGAGGCGTTCCAGGGCCCGGCCGTCGGCCTGCGCGGGCAGGTCGATCAGACCGCCCCAGCGCTCGCCGTGCTCCAGGGCCGTCACCCGGCCGAGACCCCAGACCGGCGCCTGCGCGGGATCGGCCTGCCGCTCGGAGCGGGCCACGGAGACCGCTCCCCGGGTGACGCACCACAGCGGCGCGGCCACGTCGGCGTCGCCGAGGGCCTGGACGAGGGAGAGCGTGGCGATCACTCCGGCGGACGCGGACCCGCCGATCGGTTCCGCTTCCGTTCCGGCGCGGGTCAGGAGGGACAGCACACCCGATGCCGCAGGGCCGTCGGCGAGCGCCTCGCGGAGCCGCCCGGCCAGCTCGGCCCGGGCGCCGTGGCCCTCGGGGACGCTGATCTGCCGTACGTCGGCGCCGCGTTCGGCGAGCGTACGCAGGACCGCGCCGACCCCCTCGTCCACGGCGCCGGTCAGCGCCTCGGGTACCGCGACCAGCCAGGTCCCGGTGAGCCGGGCGGTGGTGGGCTCGGGGGCCGGCTTCCAGGTCACCCGGTAGCGCCAGCCGTCGACCGTCGACCGCTCCTGGCTCTGGCGCCGCCAGGAGGACAGCGCGGGCAGGAGGGCGGTGAGCGACTGGTCCGCGTCGATGTCCAGCTCGGCGGTGAGGGCCGCCACGTCGTGCCGCTCGACGGCCTCCCAGAAGCGGGCGTCGACGGAGTCCATCGGGGAGCCTGCGCTGCCGGGTTCCTCGGCGGTGCCGCTTTCGAGCCAGAAGTGCTCCTGCTGGAAGGCGTAGGTGGGCAGGTCGACCCGGCGGGCACCCGTCCCCGCGAACACGGCCTCCCAGTCCACGGTGACGCCGCGTACATAGGCCTCGCCCAGGGACAGCCAGAACCGCTCCAGACCCCCCTCGTTACGGCGGAGCGAACCGAGGACCGCCGCCTCACGGCCCGCGTCCTCCACCGTCTCCTGCATGCCGACGGTGAGGACGGGGTGCGGGCTGGACTCGATGAACACGCCGAATCCCTGGTCAAGGAGGGTGCGGGTGGCGTCCTCCAACTCCACCGTCCGGCGGAGGTTCCGGAACCAGTAGGCGCCGTCCAGCTCCGGTCCCTTGACCCACTCGCCCGTGACGGTCGAGAGGAACGGCACCTCGGCCGCCCGGGGGGTGAGGGGTGCCAGCAGTTCGTCGAGCTCCTCCCGCAGCAGCTCGACCTGCGCGGAGTGCGAGGCGTAGTCCACCGCGATCCGCTTGGCACGTATCCCGTCCGCCTCGCAGGCGTCCAGGAACTCCTCCAGGGCCTCCACCTCGCCCGAGATCACCACGGAGGATGGGCCGTTGACGGCGGCGACGGAGATCCGCTCCTCACCCCAAGGCGCGATCCGCTCCCGGACTTCGACGGCCGGCAGGGGCACGGAGACCATGCCGCCGAGACCGGCCAGGACCCTGCCGATCGCCTGACTCCGCAGAGCCACCACCCGGGCCGCGTCCTCCAACGACAGGATCCCGGCGACACACGCGGCAGCGATCTCACCCTGCGAATGCCCGATCACCGCACCCGGACGCACACCCGCCGCACGCCACACCTCGGCCAGGGACACCATCACCGCGAACAGCGCAGGCTGCACCACATCCACCCGGTCCAACGACGGCGCACCCTCGGCGCCGCGCAGCACCTCAACCAACGACCAGCCGGTGAAGGGCTCCAGGGCCTTCGCACACTCATCGATCCGCGAGGCGAACACGGGCGAGGTGTCCAGCAACCCGGCCGCCATACCCACCCACTGCGAACCCTGCCCCGGGAACACGAACACCGTCTTGCCCCCGATGACCGACCCGGTCACCACACCCGCAGCCAACGCACCCGACGCCACCGCATCCACACCAGCAGCATGGTCACCCAGCACCACCGCCCGGTGATCCAGCCCCGCACGCGTCGACGCCAAAGACCAGCCCACATCCAACGGATCAACCGACGGCACACCCGCCAGCCACCCCGACAACCGCTCCGCCTGCGCCCGCAACGCCCCCGCGCTCTTACCCGACAGCACCCACGGCACCACCGGCAGCACCACGTCCCCGACCGCCTCAGCCACCTCACGCTCCGGCGCCTGCTCCACGATCACGTGCGCGTTCGTCCCGCTGAACCCGAACGACGACACCCCCGCACGACGGGGGGCACCGGTCTGCGGCCAGGCGACGTTCGCGCCGATGAGGGAGACGGCGCCCGCCTCCCAGTCGACGTGCGGGGTCGGCGCGTCGAGGTGGAGGGTCCTGGGCACGAGGCCGTGCCGCATCGCCTCGACCATCTTGATGATGCTCGCGACGCCGGCCGCCGCCTGGGTGTGTCCGATGTTGGACTTGATGGAGCCGAGGAGCAGCGGCCGCTCGGCCGGGCGGTCCTGCCCGTACGTCGCCAGCAGCGCCTGGGCCTCGATCGGGTCGCCGAGGGTGGTGCCGGTGCCGTGCGCTTCGACGACGTCGACGTCGGCGGCCGACAGGCGGGCGTTGGTGAGGGCCTGGTGGATGACCCGCTGCTGCGAGGGGCCGTTGGGGGCGGTCAGTCCGTTGCTCGCGCCGTCCTGGTTGATGGCCGAGCCGCGGATCACGGCGAGCACCGGGTGCCCGTTGCGCTGTGCGTCCGAGAGCCGCTCCACGAGGAGCATGCCGACGCCCTCGCCCCACCCGGTGCCGTCGGCGGCCGCGGCGAAGGGCTTGCAGCGGCCGTCGCTCGCGAGTCCGCGCTGGCGGCTGAACTCGGTGAAGGTGGCCGGGGTGGCCATGACGGTGACGCCGCCGGCGAGGGCCATGGTGCACTCCCCCGCCCGCAGGGCCTGTACGGCGAGGTGCAGGGTGACCAGGGAGGAGGAGCAGGCCGTGTCGACGGTGACGGCGGGGCCTTCGAGGCCGAAGGTGTACGCGACCCGGCCGGAGGCGATGCTGCCGGAGCTGCCGGTGCCGAGGAAGCCTTCGACGCCTTCGGGGACGGAGTCCAGGCGGGCGGTGTAGTCGTGGTACATCACGCCGGCGAACACGGCCGTGCGGCTGCCGCGCAGGGACGTCGGGTCGATGCCGGCGCGTTCGAACGCCTCCCAGGAGGTTTCCAGCAGGAGTCGCTGCTGCGGGTCCATGGCCAGGGCCTCGCGCGGGGAGATCCCGAAGGGCGCGGGGTCGAAGCGGGCGGCGTCGTAGAGGAAGCCGCCTTCGCTGACGTAGCTGGATCCGGCGCTGTCGGGGTCGGCGTCGTAGAGCGACTCGACGTCCCAGCCGCGGTCGGCGGGGAATCCGGAGATCGCGTCGTCGCCGTCGGCGACGAGCCGCCACAGGTCCTCGGGGGTGCGGACACCGCCCGGGTAGCGGCAGCTCATCGCGACGATCGCGACGGGTTCCTGGTTCTGCTCCTCCACTTCGCGCAACCGCCTGCGGGCCTGGCGCAGATCGGCGGTCGCCCGCTTGAGGTAGTCGCGAAGCTTGTCCTCGTTCACCATGTGCGTGGGCTCCATGCCAGAGAGGCGGTCGTACGGGTGTGTCCGTGGTGGTGGTCGGGCTGCCGGGCGGGGCGGGTGCCCCGCCCGGCGTGCTCGGGGAGCGGCCGGTTCAGGCGCCGAGTTCGTCGTCGAGCAGGTCGAACAGCTCGTCGTCGGTGACCGTGTCGAGGTCGTCGTCGGAGTCCTCGGCGGTGCCGGTTCCGGGGGCGGTGCGCCCGGTGTCCTGGGTGGCGTGCCATTTGGCCATGAGGGCCTGGAGGCGCATCGTGATCCGCGAGCGGGTGACGCCGTCCGCGTCCGTGGCGCCCAACGCGGCTTCCAGCCGGTCGAGTTCGCCGAACACAGTGGGTCCGTCGGTGTCGAGGGGCAGTGCGGAGCGCAGGTGGGCGCTGAGTCCCTCGGGGGTCGGGTAGTCGAAGATGAGCGTGGCCGGGAGCCGGAGTCCGGTGGCCGCGCCGAGGCGGTTGCGTAGTTCGACGGCCGTCAGGGAGTCGAAGCCGAGTTCCTTGAACGCGCTGCCGGGTTCGATGGCGGCCGCGCCGCTGTGGCCCAGTACCTGGGCGACGTGGGTGCAGACCGTGTCGAGGAGTACCCGGTCCCGTTCGGCGGGCGGCAGCTGGGCCAGCTGTTCCGCGAGTGATCCGGGGGCGTCCGCGGCGGCGCCGCCGCTCGTCCTGCGTCGTACGGTCGTACGGAGCAAGCCGCGCAGCAGGGGTGCGACGGAGTCGCCCGTCTGGGCTTGGAGGGCGGCCAGGTCGAGCCGGGCGGGCACGAGCAGGCTCGGAGCCGGCGCCCGCAGCGCCGTGTCGAAGAGGGCCAGGCCGTCGGCCGCCGACAGGGCGTTCATGCTGCCGCGGCCGAGGCGCTGCCGGTCCTGCGCGTCGAGGGTCGCGGCCATGCCTGCCTCGTCGTCCCACAGGCCCCAGGCGAGCGAGAGGCCCGCCAGGCCATGCGCCCGGCGGTGCTGGGCGAGTGCGTCGAGGAAGGTGTTGCCGGCCGCGTAGTTGGCCTGTCCCGGGTTGCCGAACACACCGGCCGCCGAGGAGAACAGGACGAACGCGGCCAGGTCGAGGTCCCGGGTCAGCTCGTGCAGGTTCCATGCCGCGTCGGCCTTGGGCCGCAGTACCTTCGCGACGCGTTCGGGGGTGAGGGAGGTGACGGTGCCGTCGTCGAGGACGCCGGCGGTGTGCACGACGGCCGTCAGCGGGTGCGCGGCCGGTACGGAGTCCAGCAGCGCGGCCAGGGCGTCCCGGTCGGCGGCGTCGCAGGCCGCCCAGGTGACCCGGGCTCCCGCCTGCGTGAGTGCGTCGGCGAGTTCGGTGGCGCCGGCCGCTTCGCCGCCGCGGCGGCTGGTGAGCAGCAGGTGCCGTACGCCGTGTTCGGCGACCAGGTGCCGGGCGAGGAGCCCGCCGAGGGTGCCGGTGGCTCCGGTGACGAGGACCGTGCCCTCGGGGTCCGGGCGGTGGCCGGCGGTGGCGCCGTCGGCGGGCGGGGAGAGGGCGGCCCGGGCCAGGCGGGGGACCCGTACGGTTCCGTCGCGCAGGGCGAGCTGCGTCTCGTCGGTGGCGAGGGCGGTGGCCAGGGCCGTGCGGGACGTGTCCTCGCCGTCGAGGTCGACCAGGACGAACCGGTCGGGGTGTTCGGCCTGCGCGGAGCGCACCAGGCCCCACACGGCGGCGTGCGTGAGGTCGGTGACGTCCTCGTCGGGGGCGGTGGAGACGGCGCCGCGGGTGATGACCGCGAGCCGGGACGCGGCGAACCGTTCGTCGGCCAGCCAGCCCTGGACGAGTTCCAGGGCGTCGGCGGTCGCAGCGTGCGCGGCGGTGCCGGGGCGGCTCGCCGTGGCGGGGTCGGGGGCCAGGGAGACGAGGACCGTCTCCGGTGCCCGCTCCCCCAGGGCCTCCGCCAGGTCGACGGCCTCGCCCAGGGCGGTCAGGTCGGCGTGGGCGGAGGCGGCCGGGTCTTCGAGGACTCCGGCCCGTTCCAGGCCGGCGCCCGTCCTGAGGGGGTCCGGGCCGAGCAGCGCCCAGTGGCTGCCGGCCGGGGCCGGTGCCTCCGTCGGCGGCAGGTCGGTCCAGTCGATCCGGAAGAGCGCCTCGTGTGCGGGCCCGGCGGTGACGGTGTCGGTGGCGAGGGGCCGCAGGACCAGGGAGTCGGCGGTCAGGACCGGCTGTCCCGCCCCGTCCCACAGGGTCAGCGCGACCGCGTCCCGGCCTGCCGGTGTCATCCGTACGCGCAGGGCGGCGGCCCCGGCCGCGTGCAGGCGTACGCCGTCCCAGGCGAAGGGAAGCCGGGCGCCCTGCGGGCCTTCGGGGAAGAATTCCCCGAACCCGACGGCGTGGAGGGCGGCGTCGAGGAGTGCCGGGTGGAGGCCGTAGAGGGCGGCTTCGGGGAGGCGGTCGTCGGCGAGGGCGACCTCGGCGAACACCTCGTCCCCGAGCCGGTAGGCGCGGCGCAGGTTGCGGAAGGCGGGGCCGTAGCCGAGTCCGATGGCGTCGAATCCGGGGTACAGGTCGTCGACGGGGCAGGGGACGGCCCCGGCCGGCGGCCACTCCCCCGAGGTCTCGACGCCGGTGTCCGTGTCCTGGCCGTCGGGGGCCAGGACGCCGTCGGCGTGACGGGTCCACGGTGTGTCGGGGGCGGCGGGCTCGGGGCGCGAGTAGATCTGGAAGGCGCGGCGTCCGTCCGCGTCCGGTCCGGCGACGGTCAGCCGGAGCTGTGTCCCGCCCGGGCCCGTCTCCGCGAGCACCAGCGGTGCTTCGAGGGTGAGGTCGTCCAGGCGTCCGCAGCCGGCGTGGTCGCCCGCGCGGACGGCCAGTTCCACCAGTGCGGCGCCCGGCAGCAGCACGGTGCCCGCGACGCGGTGATCGGCGAGCCACGGGTGGGTGCGCGGGGAGAGCCGGCCGGTGAAGAGGAACCCGTCCGAGTCGGGCAGGTCGACCGCCGCGCCGAGCAGCGGGTGCGCGGTGGCGCCGAGGCCCGCGGAGGTGACGTCGCCCGTGAGGGCGTGGGCGGGGGCCTCCAGCCAGTACCGCTGGCGCTGGAAGGCGTAGGTGGGCAGGTCGACGCGGTGGGCGCCGGTGCCGGCGTAGTACGCGTGCCAGTCGACGGCGATCCCCCGCAGGTGTGCCCCGGCGAGGGCGGAACCGAGGGCAGCGTCCTCGGGCCGGTCGGCGCGCAGGGCGGGGAGGAAGGCCGCGCCGTCGCGGGTGACGCAGTCCTGCGCGAGCGCGGAGAGCACCCCTTCGGGGCCGAGTTCGAGGTAGGTGGTGACCCCGGCGGCCTCCAGGGCGCGGATCCCGTCGAGGAAGCGGACTCCCTCGCGGACATGGCGGACCCAGAAGTCCGCCGATCCCATCTCGTCGGAGACCAGGGCCCCGGTCAGGTTCGACACGACCGGAATCCGCGGGGCCCCGTAGGCGAGCCCCTCGGCCACCTTCCGGAAGTCGGCCAGCATCCCGTCCATGTGCGGCGAATGGAACGCGTGACTGACCGTCAGCCGCTTGGTCTTGCGGCCGGGGAAGGACTCCGCGACCGCGGTCACCGCGTCCTCGTCACCCGCGACGACCACCGACCGCGGTCCGTTAACCGCCGCGATACTCACCCGGTCGGTCAGCAGTGGCAGGACCTCGTCCTCCGACGCCTCCACCGCGACCATCACACCACCGGACGGCAGCGCCTGCATCAGCCGACCACGCGCCGCCACCAACGTGCACGCGTCCTCCAGCGACAACACCCCGGCCACGTGCGCGGCCGCGACCTCACCGATGGAGTGCCCCGACAGGAAGTCCGGTCGCACACCCCATGATTCGAGGAGTCGGAACAGGGCCACCTCGACGGCGAACAGTGCGGGCTGGGTGTACTCCGTCCGGCCGAGGAGTTCGGCGTCCGATCCGAACAACACGTCTTGCATGGGCAGTTCGAGATCGAGGTGCTTGCACACCGTGTCCAGTGCGGACGCGAACACCGGGTAGGTCCCGTACAGTTCGCGGCCCATTCCCAGCCTTTGACTGCCCTGTCCGGTGAACAGGAGGGCCAGTTTCCCGGAGGCCGGGGAGCCCTCCAGCAGGCCGGGCGCCCAGCCGCCTCCGGCGAGCGCGGCGAGTGCGGCCAGGTAGCCGTCACGGTCCTCCGCGAGGACCGCGGCCCGCCGGTCGAGGGCGGTCCTGCTCGTCGCCAGGGAGTAGCCGATGTCCGCGAGGGACGGCTCGGAGTGGTCGGCCACGTGCGCCGCCAGGCGTGCGGCCTGGTCCCGCAGGGCCTGCGGGTCCTTGGCCGAGAGGAGCCACGGCAGGGTGGCGGGCGCCCGACGGGTGGGATCGGGCCGCACCTCGGTCTCCGGCGGCTCGGGGGCCTGCTCGATGACGGCGTGGGCATTGGTACCGCTGAAGCCGAAGGAGGAGACGGCGGCGCGGCGCGGGCGGCCGGTCTCCGGCCAGGGAGTGGCGGCTTCGAGCAGGGAGACGGCTCCCGCCGACCAGTCGACGTGCGGAGTCGGCTCGTCCACGTGCAGGGTCTTCGGAAGCACCCCGTGGCGCATCGCCATGACCATCTTGATCACACCCGCGACACCGGCCGCGGCCTGCGTGTGGCCCATGTTCGACTTGATGGATCCGAGCAGGAGCGGCTGGTCGGCCGGGCGTTCCTGCCCGTACGTGGCCAGCAGTGCCTGGGCTTCGATCGGGTCGCCGAGCGTGGTACCCGTTCCGTGCGCCTCGACCACGTCCACCTCAGCGGCCGACAGGCCGGCGTTGGCGAGGGCCTGGCGGATCACACGCTGCTGGGACGGGCCATTGGGCGCGGTCAGGCCGTTGCTGGCGCCGTCCTGGTTGATCGCCGAGCCGCGGACCACGGCCAGCACGGGGTGCCCGTTCCGGCGGGCGTCCGACAGGCGTTCCACCAGCAGGACCCCGGCCCCCTCGGACCAGCCCGTGCCGTCGGCTCCGGCGGAGAAGGCCTTGCAGCGGCCGTCGGCCGCGAGGCCCCGCTGCCGGCTGAACTCCACGAAGGCCGCGGGGGTCGCCATCACGGTCACGCCGCCCGCGAGGGCGAGCGTGCATTCACCGTTGCGCAGCGCCTGCACCGCGAGGTGCAGGGCCACCAGGGAGGACGAGCAGGCGGTGTCGACGGTGACGGCCGGCCCCTCCAGGCCGAACGTGTACGACAGCCTGCCGGAGATGACGCTGCCCGCGTTGCCGGTGCCGAGGAAGCCCTCGACGCCTTCGGGCAGTGCCGGGAGCCGGGAGGCGTAGTCCTGGTACATGACACCCGCGAAGACGCCGGTCCGGGTACCGCGCAGGGAGCGCGGGTCGATGCCGGCCCGCTCGAACGCCTCCCACGAGGTCTCCAGCAACAGCCGCTGCTGCGGGTCCATCGCCACGGCCTCGCGCGGCGAGATGCCGAAGAACGCCGGGTCGAAGGCGGAGGCGTCGGTGAGGAAGCCGCCCTCGCGGGCATAGCTCGTACCCTCGTGGCCGGGGTCGGCGTCGAACAGGCCGTCGACGTCCCAGCCCCGGTCGTCGGGGAACCCGGAGATGACGTCCCGGCCTTCCAGGACCAGCTCCCACAGGGCGTCCGGGCTCTCCACGCCGCCGGGGTAGCGGCAGCCGAGTCCCACGATCGCGATCGGCTCGTCGCCCCGGACGCCGACGGCGACCGGCTCCGACGGCGCCACGGGCACCGTCCCGAGCAGCTCGCCCCGCAGGTGGTCGGCCAGGACGGTCGAAGTCGGGTAGTCGAAGACGAGGGTGGCGGGCAGGCGCAGCCCGGTGGCGGCGCCGATCAGGTTGCGCAGTTCGACGGCGGTCAGGGAGTCGAAGCCCAGCTCGCGGAAGGAGCGTTCGGGCTCGACCGCCCCCGGCCCGGCATAGCCGAGTACTACGGCGACCTGCGTACGGACCAACTCCAGTACGAAGGACCTCTGCTCAACTTCCGACAGTCCGACGAGGCGGGCAGCCGGCGCGGAGGCATCGGGGGTGGTGCCCGTGGCCCGGCGGGCGGGCGTACGGACCAGGGCGGACAGGAGCGGCGGAAGCATCCCGCTCCCCGCCTGGGCGCGCAATGCGGCGAGGTCCAGCTTCACCGGTACGAGAAGCGGGTCGTTCGTGCGCGCGGCCGCGTCGAACAGCGCGAGGCCGGTCTCCGGCGAGAGCGCGTTCACACCACCACGGCCCAGACGCGACACGTCCTCGGCGTCGAGCGCGTCACCCATACCGCCGACTTCGGCCCACAGACCCCAGGCGAGAGACGTACCCGTCAGGCCCTCAGCCCTGCGGTTGGCCGCGAGGGCGTCCAGGAAGCTGTTCGCCGCCGCGTAGTTGGCCTGACCCGCGCCACCGAACACACCAGCGGCGGAGGAGAACAGCACGAACGCCGACAGGTCCAGATCCCGGGTCAGGTCGTGGAGATTCCAGGCCGCGTCCACCTTCGGACGCAGAACAGCCGACAGCCGCTCGGCGGTGAGCGAGCCGACCACGCCGTCATCCAGCACACCAGCCGTGTGCACTACAGCCGACAGCGGACGGTCAGCGGGAACGTTCGCCAATACGGCCTTCAAGGATTCCCTGTCGGCCACATCACACGCCGCCCACGACACCTCGGCACCCAAAGCCAACAGCTCAGCCGTCAGCCCCGAATCACCCTCACCACGACGGCTCACCAGCAGCAGACGCCGCACACCGTGCTCGGTCACCAGATGACGCGCGAACAGCCCGCCCAGCGAACCACTCGCACCCGTCACCAACACCGTGCCCTCGGCACCCCACCCGACAGCCGGCTCATCGGCCGAGAGCACGGCACGTGCCAGCCTCGGCACCAGAACAGCGCCACCCCGGACCGCCACCTCGGACTCGCCCGAAGCCAGCGCAACCGACAGACCCGACTCCAGCTCACCGTCCGCGTCGAGGTCGACCAGGACGAACCGGCCCGGATTCTCCGACTGCGCCGACCGCACCAGGCCCCACACCGCAGCATGCACCAGATCCGAGACGCCCTCGCCCGGCCGGGCGGCAACCGCACCCCGCGTCAAGAACACCAGACGCGCATCCACGAACCGCTCGTCCGCCAACCACCCCTGGACCAGCTCCAGCACACGAGCCGTAGCCCCATGCACCGCACCCGCCACGTCATCAACAGCCGGCCCGACACACGGCACCACCACCACCGGCGGAACCACACCAGGCACATCCGCCAGCGACGACACGTCGCCACCGAGCATCAGCCAGTCGTCGAAGGACTCCCCCGACCCCGACGCCAACTCGGTCCACTCCACACGGAACAAGGAGTCACGAAGACCACCCGCCCGCTGACCGAGCTGCTCTGGCGAGAACGCACGCAGCGCCAGCGATGCGACCGAGGCGAGCGGGAGGCCCGCCGGGTCGGCGAGCTCCAGCGATACGGCGCCGGGGCCGGCTGCGGCCAGGCGGACTCGGGCGGCCGAGGCGCCGGTCGCGTGCAGCCGTACGCCGTTCCACGCGAAGGGCAGCCGCGCCGTGCCGGCCTCGGTGTCCGGGGCCGCGAGGAGGTCCGCTCCGAGCGCGAGGGTGTGCAGTGCGGAGTCGAGCAGCGCGGGGTGGAGGCCGAACGCCTCGGCGTCCGATTGTGCGCGTCCGGTCAGGGCGAGCTCGGCGAACAGTTCGCCGTCGCGCCGCCAGGCGGCCCGCAGCCCCTGGAACAGGGGGCCGTAGGAGAGCCCCGAGGCGCCGAGCAGTTCGTACGCCTGGTCCACCGGGACGGGGGTCGTGCCGGTCGGTGGCCAGACGTCGAGGTCGGCGGTCGCGGCCCGTACCTCGTGCGTCAGCAGTCCGGCGGCGTGCTGGACCCACGGCTCGTCGTCGACGTCGGCGTCGGCCGCGCGGGAGTACACGGCGACCGTGCGGCGCCCCGAGGGGTCCGGTGCTCCGACGGTGACCTGGACCTGTACGGCCGTGCCGTCTTCCGGCAGGACCAGTGGTGTCCGGAGGGTGAGTTCGTCGAGGGCCGGGGCTCCGACCCGGACGCCGGCGTGCAGGGCCAGTTCGACGAAGGCCGTTCCGGGGACCAGGGCGGAGCCCATGACGGTGTGGTCCGCGAGCCAGGGATGGGTGTGCAGCGAGAGCCGGCCGGTGAGGACGCAGCCGTCGGCGTCCGCGAGGGACACGGCCGCGCCCAGGAGCGGGTGTCCGGCGGCGGCGAGTCCGAGGCCGGTGGCGTCGCCGGGCAGGGGGGTGCCGGTCTCCGGCCAGTAGCGCTGGCGCTGGAAGGCGTACGTGGGCAGGTCGACGCGTCGTACGGCCGTTCCGGCGAAGTAGGCGTGCCAGTCGGCTTCGGCGCCGTGGACGTGGGCCAGGGCGAGCGCGGTGGCGACGGTCTCGGCCTCCGGGCGGTCCGCGCGCAGCGTCGGGGCGAACGCGGTGGTGGACGTGTCGGTGACGCAGTCCTGGGCGAGGGTGGACAGGGTGCCGTCGGGGCCGAGTTCGAGGTAGGTGGTGGCTCCGGCGGCTTCGAGGGCGCGGACGCCGTCGAGGAAGCGCACGGTCTCGCGGACGTGGCGTACCCAGAAGTCCGGCGAGCCCATCTCGTCCGAGACCAGGGCGCCGGTGAGGTTCGAGACGACCGGGATGCGCGGGGCCTCGAACGAGAGCCGTTCGGCCACCCGGCGGAAGTCGTCGAGCATGCCGTCCATGTGTGGGGAGTGGAAGGCGTGGCTGACGGTGAGGCGCTTGCTCTTGCGGTCGGGGAAGGACTCCACGACGGCCATCGCCGCGTCCTCGTCTCCGGCGATGACCACCGACCGCGGGCCGTTGACCGCGGCGATGCTCACCCGGGCCGTGAGCAGGGGCAGGACCTCGGCCTCCGTGGCCTGGAGGGCGATCATCACGCCGCCGGCCGGGAGGGCTTGCATCAACCGGCCGCGTGCGGCGACGAGTTCACAGGCGTCGGCCAGGGTCAGCACTCCGGCCGCGTGCGCGGCGGCCAGTTCGCCGATGGAGTGACCGGACAGGAAGTCCGGTGTCACGCCCCAGCTCTCCAGCAGCCGGAAGAGGGCCACTTCGACGGCGAACAGCGCGGGCTGCGCGTATTCCGTGCGGTCGAGCGCTTGCCGGTCGGCTCCGAACATGACGTCGCGCAGCGGGAGTTCGAGGCGCGCGTCGAGTTCGGCGCAGACGGCGTCCAGGGCCGACGTGAAGGCCGGGTGGGTGTCGTACAGTTCGCGGCCCGCGCCCGGGCGCTGGCTGCCCTGTCCGGTGAACAGGTATGCGGTGCGGCCGCCCTTGGCCACCGTGCCCCGGGTCAGGCCGGGGGCCGTCCGTCCGGCGGCGAGGGCGTCGAGGGCGGTGGCGGCCGTGTCGCGGTCCTTCGCCACGATCACCGCGCGGTGGTCGAAACCGGCGCGGGTCGTGGCCAGGGAGTGGGCGAGGTCCGCGAGCGGGAGGTCGGGCCGGGCGTCCAGGTGGGCGCCGAGGGCGCGGGCCTGGGCGGCGAGCGCGTCTGCGGTGCGGCCCGAGAGGCGGAGCGGGAACGCCCCCGGCGCCGTACCGGTGCCGGGACCGGCCGGATCGACGTCGGCATCGGCATCGGCATCGACTCCGGCATTAGCGGGTGCCTGTTCGATGATCGTGTGGGCGTTGGTGCCGCTGATGCCGAACGACGACACCCCGGCGCGGCGCGGCCGGCCCGTCTCGGGCCAGGGAACCGGGTCCGTCAGGAGGGTGACGGCGCCCGTCGACCAGTCCACGTGGGGCGACGGCCGCTGCGCGTGCAGGGTGCGGGGCAGCGTTCCGTGCTGGATGGCCAGCACCATCTTGATGACTCCGGCGACGCCGGCCGCGGCCTGCGTGTGGCCGAGGTTCGATTTGACGGAGCCGAGCAGCAGCGGCTGATCGGCCGGCCGGTCCTGGCCGTACGTGGCCAGCAGCGCCTGCGCCTCGATGGGGTCGCCCAGGGTCGTGCCGGTGCCGTGGGCCTCCACGGCGTCCACGTCCGCGGCGGAGAGTCCGGCGCTCGCGAGGGCGGCCCGGATGACGCGCTGCTGCGAGGGCCCGTTGGGGGCGGTGAGCCCGTTGCTCGCACCGTCCTGGTTGATCGCCGAGCCGCGGACGACGGCGAGGACCGGGTGTCCGTTGCGGCGGGCGTCGGAGAGCCGCTCCACGAGGAGCATGCCGACGCCCTCGCCCCAGCCCGTTCCGTCGGCGTCGGCCGAGAAGGCGCGGCAGCGGCCGTCGGCGGAGAGGCCGCGCTGGCGGCTGAAGCCCACGAAGGTGCCCGGGGTGGCCATGACGGTGACGCCGCCGGCCAGGGCGAGGTCGCATTCGCGGGTGCGCAGGGCCTGGATGGCCATGTGGAGGGCGACCAGCGAGGACGAGCAGGCCGTATCGATGGTGACGGCGGGGCCCTCGAGGCCGAAGGTGTACGAGACGCGTCCCGAGGCGATGCTGCCGGTGCTGCCGGAGCCGAGCGAGCCGTCGGCTCCGTCGGCCGAGCGTTCCAGCAGGGTGGCGTAGTCGTGGTACATGACGCCGGCGAAGACGCCGGTCCGGCTGCCGCGCACGGTGGCGGGGTCGATGCCGGCCCGTTCGAAGGCCTCCCAGGTGGTCTCCAGCAGGAGCCGCTGCTGGGGGTCGGTGCCGACCGCCTCGCGCGGGCTGATGCCGAAGAACGTCGGGTCGAAGCCTGCGGCGTCGTGGAGGAAGCCGCCGTGGCGGGTGTACGAGGTTCCGGCGTGGTCGGGGTCGGGGTGGTAGAGCGACGCGACGTCCCAGCCCCGGTCGGACGGGAAGCCGGTGATGGCGTCGCCGCCGCTCTCCAGGAGCCGCCACAGCTCCTCGGGGGTGGTCACTCCGCCCGGGTAGCGGCAGCTCATCGCCACGATCGCGATCGGGTCGTCGTCACCGCCCGCCGGGGCGCCGGAGGCGGGGCCGTGGGACGTGCGGGGGGCCTGGTCGCCGCCGAGTTCGGCGGCGAGGTGGCGGGCCAGGGTGAGGGAGGTCGGGTGGTCGAAGACGAGCGTGGCGGGCAGGCGGCGGCCGACGGCCGCGCCGAGCCGGTTGCGGAGTTCGACCGCGGTGAGGGAGTCGAAGCCCAGCTCGTTGAAGGCCTGTCCGGGTTCGACGGCGTCGGGGGTGCCGTGGCCGAGCACCTCGGCGACGTGGCTTCGGACGAGGTCGAGGAGCAGGCGTTCCCGTGCGGGGGCGTCGAGAGCGAGGAGGCGCTGTTCGAGGGCGGACGGCTCCGTCCCGCTGCCGCTGCCGGCGGCCGCGGCGGTGCGGCGTACGGGGGTGCGGACCAGCCCTCGCAGCAGCGGGGGCACGTCCGTGCCGGCGGCGGGCGGGGTCAGCCGCATCGGCACGAGCAGGGCCCGGCGCACACCGCCGTCGTCACCGTCGCCGCCATCGGCGTCGGCGAGGTCGAGGAGGGCGAGGCCGTCGGAGGCGGTGAGCCCCTGTACGCCCCCGCGCTTCATCCGGTCGAGGTCGGCGCGGTCCAGGGCGCCGGCCATGCCGTCGGCTTCCTCCCACAGGCCCCAGGCCAGGGAGACGGCCGGGAGGCCCTGGGCGCGGCGGTGCTGGGCGAGGGCGTCCAGGAAGGAGTTGGCCGCCGCGTAGTTGCCCTGGCCCGGTGCGCCGAACACGCCGGCGGCCGAGGAGAAGAGGACGAACGCCGACAGGTCGAGGTCGCGGGTCAGCTCGTGGAGGTGGAGGGCGGCGTCGGCCTTGGGGCGCAGGACGGTGTCGAGGCGTTCGGGCGTGAGCGATTCGATGACGCCGTCGTCGAGGACACCGGCGGTGTGGACGACCGCGCGGAGCGGGTGGGCGGCGGGGACGGCTGCCAGGGCGGCGGCGAGCGCCTCCCGGTCGGCGGCGTCGCACGCCGTCCAGGTGACGTCGGCGCCGAGGGCGTGCAGGTCGCGGGTCAGTTCCGCGGCTCCGGGTGCCGTGTCGCCGCGGCGGCCCAGCAGCAGGAGGTGGCGTACGCCGCGTTCGGCGACGAGGTGGCGTGCGACGAGCCGGCCGAGGGTGCCGGCGGCTCCGGTGACGAGGACGGTGCCGTCGGCGTCGTACGGGGGCGCCCCGGCCGGGGTTCCGGCGTGGGCGGGGAGCCGGGCGAGCCGGGGGGCGTGCGCGGCGCCCCCGCGCAGGGCGAGCTGCGGTTCCCGGGTGGCGAGTACCGCGTCGAGGGTGGCCTCGGGGAGCTCGTCCAGGGGTGTGTCGGTGTCGACGAGGACGAAGCGGCCCGGGTGCTCGGACTGCGCGGAGCGCACCAGGCCCCAGACGGCGGCGTGGACGGGGTCGGGCAGCCGGTCGCCGGTACGGACGGCCACCGAGCCCCGGGTCAGGAGGACGAGCCGGCTGTCGGCGAGGCGGTCGTCGGCGAGCCAGTGCCGCAGCAGGCCGAGCGCGTCGTGCACGGCGGTGCGGACGGCCCCGGGAGTGGGCTGCGGCGGGGCGGGGAGGCGTACGAGGACGGTGTCCGGTACGGGGGCGTCGGTGTCGAGGACCGCGCGCAGCGCCCCGGTGGCGGACGGCCCGTCGAGGACCAGCCGGGGCGCGTCGGGGGTGCCGGGGGTGCGGGGCGTGTCGGGGAGGGTCAGCGGGGTCCACGTCACCTGGAACAGCGAGTCGTGGGGAGCTGCGGCGGCGGTGGCCGGGTGGTCGGCGGAGAGGGTGCGGAGCGTGAGCGCGGCGATGTCGGCGACGGGCTGTCCGGTGCCGTCGGCGAGCGCGAGGGACACGGTGTCCGGTCCGGTCCTGGTCAGGCGTACGCGCAGCGTGGAGGCGCCGGTGGCGTGCAGGGCGACGCCGGTCCAGGAGAACGGCAGCCGGCCGCGGCCGGTGTCGTCGACGAGTCCGCCGATGCCGATGGTGTGCAGGGCGGCGTCGAGGAGTGCGGGGTGCAGCCCGAACGGGGTGGTGTCGGTCCGCTGTCCGTCGGCGGCGTCGAGGGCGACGTCGACGTAGGTGGCCTCGCCGGTCACCCAGGCGGCGCGGACGCCCCGGAAGGCGGGCCCGTAGTCGAGGCCCGCTTCCGCCAGTCCGGCGTACAGGGTGTCGACGGGCAGGGGGGTGGCGTCGGCCGGGGGCCAGGTGTGGGGGGTGAACGTCGGCCGGGGGGCGCCGACGGCGAGGACGCCGTCGGCGTGCCGGGTCCACGGCAGCTCGGCCGGTTCGGTGTCGGGTCCGGGGGTGTCGGTGGGGGGCTCGGGCCGGGAGTGCACGCCGAGGGTGCGGCGGCCGGTGGCGTCGGGGGCGCCGACCCACAGCTGGAGCTGGACGCCGCCGTGCGGGGGCAGGACGAGCGGGGCGTGGAGGGTGAGTTCCTCCAGGAGGTCGCAGCCGACCTGGTCGCCGGCGCGTATCGCCAGTTCCACGAAGGCGCTGCCGGGCAGGACGACGGAGCCCGCGACGGTGTGGTCGGCGAGCCAGGGGTGGGTGTCCAGCGAGAGCCGGCCGGTGTAGAGGAACCCGTCGAGGTCGGCCAGGGCGACGGCGGCACCGAGCAGCGGGTGGCCCGCGGTTCCCAGGCCGGCGGCGGAGACGTCACCCGGAGGGCGTCCGGCGTCGAGCCAGTACGGCTCGCGCTGGAAGGCGTAGGTGGGCAGGTCGACGCGCTGTGCTCCGGTGCCGGCGTGGTAGGCGTTCCAGTCGACGGGCGTGCCGCGGACGTGGAGCCGTGCGAGGGCTGCGGCCAGGGTCTCGGTCTCCGGGCGGCCGGTGCGCAGTACGGGCACGAAGGCGGTGTCGGCCGTGTCGCCGGTGTCGTCCGTCAGGCAGTCCTGGGCGAGGGCGGACAGGACGGCTTCCGGGCCGACCTCCAGGAAGTGGACGACGTTGCGGGCGGCGAGGGCGCGGACCCCGTCGAGGAAGCGGACCGCTTCGCGGACGTGCCGGACCCAGAAGTCCGCCGAGCCCATCTCGTCGGTGACGGGGGCGCCGGTCAGGTTGGAGACGACGGGAATGCGGGGGGCGGCGAAGGACAGTCCCTCCACCACCCGGCGGAAGTCGTCCAGCATGCCGTCCATGTGCGGCGAGTGGAAGGCGTGGCTGACGGTGAGGCGCTTGCTCTTGCGGTCGGGGAAGGACCCCGCGACCGCCATCGCCGTGTCCTCGTCACCGGCGATGACCACCGCACGCGGGCCGTTGACCGCGGCCACGCTCACCCGGGCCGTCAGCAGGGGCAGGACCTCGGCCTCCGAAGCCTGGAGGGCGATCATCGCGCCGCCGGCCGGGAGCGCCTGCATCAGACGGCCGCGGGCGGCCACGAGGGTGCACGCGTCCTCCAGCGAGAACACTCCGGCCACGTGCGCGGCGGTGATCTCGCCGAGGGAGTGCCCGGACAGGAAGTCCGGTGTCACGCCCCAGTGTTCCAGTAGCCGGAACAGCGCGACCTCGATGGCGAACAGGGCGGGCTGGGCGTACTCGGTGCGGTCCAGCGGATCGGCGTCGGCGCCGAACAGCACGCTCTTCAGCGGGAGTTCGAGGAGGCCGTCGAAGTGTGCGCACACCTCGTCCAGGGCGGCGGCGAACACCGGGTGGGCGGCGTAGAGTTCGCGGCCCGCGCCCGGGCGCTGGCTGCCCTGTCCGGTGAACAGGAACGCCAGCTTGCCCGCCACGGGACGGCCCCGGGTGATGCCCGGCGCCGGCTGCTCCGGGTCGGCCGTGGCGAGCCGTTCCAGCGCGTGCAGGAGTCCGGGCCGGTCGGGGGCCGTGAGGACGGCCCGGTGCTCGAAGTCGGTGCGTCCGTGCGCGAGCGAGTGGGCGATGTCCCGTGGGCGCGGGGCCGGGTGGGCGGTCAGGTGCGCGTGCAGCTTCCCGGCCTGGGCGCGCAGGGCGGCCGGGGATTTGGCCGAGAGGGTCCACAGGGGCGGCGCCACCGGGTCCGCCTCGGGGGCGGACGGTTCGGTGTCGGCCGGTTCCGGGGCCTGTTCGACGATGGTGTGGGCGTTGGTGCCGCTGATGCCGAACGAGGAGACGCCCGCGCGGCGGGGTGCGCCGGTCTCCGGCCAGGGTACGGACTCGGTGAGCAGCCGGACGGCGCCCTCGGACCAGTCGACGTTCGGGGTGGGTTCGTCGACGTGCAGGGTTTTGGGCAGTACGCCGTGGCGCATGGCCATGACCATCTTGATGATCCCGGCGACGCCGGCGGCGGCCTGCGTGTGTCCGAGGTTCGACTTGACGGAGCCGAGGAGCAGCGGGCGGTCGTCCGGCCGGTCCTGGCCGTACGTGGCCAGCAGGGCCTGGGCTTCGATGGGGTCGCCGAGGGTCGTGCCGGTGCCGTGGGCCTCGACGGCGTCGATCTGGGTGGGTGAGAGACGGGCCGCGGCGAGGGCCTCGCGGATGACGCGCTGCTGCGAGGGCCCGTTGGGGGCGGTCAGGCCGCTGCTGGCGCCGTCCTGGTTGACGGCGGTGCCCCGGATGACGGCGAGGACGGGGTGGCCGTTCGCGCGGGCGGCGGAGAGCCGTTCCAGGACGAGCATGCCGGCGCCCTCGCCCCAGCCGGTGCCGTCGGCGGCGGCGGCGAAGGACTTGCAGCGGCCGTCGCCGGCGAGGCCGCGGTGGCGGCTGAACTCGGTGAACGTGCCGGGTGTCGACATGACGGTGACGCCGCCGGCGAGGGCGAGGGTGCACTCGCCGCCGCGCAGGGCCTGGGCGGCGAGGTGGACGGCGACGAGGGAGGAGGAGCAGGCCGTGTCGACGGTGACGGCGGGGCCCTCCAGGCCGAGCGTGTAGGCGATGCGGCCGGAGGCGATGCTGCCGGAGCTGCCGTTGCCGAGGAAGCCCTCGATCTCCTCGGGGACGCTGAACAGCCGTGCCGCGTAGTCGTGGTACATGAGGCCGGCGAAGACGCCGGTGCGGCTGCCGCGCAGGGCGGTCGGGTCGATGCCGGCGCGTTCGAAGGCCTCCCAGGAGGTTTCGAGGAGGAGCCGCTGCTGCGGGTCCATGGCGAGGGCCTCGCGCGGGGAGATCCCGAAGAACGCGGGGTCGAAGTGGTGGGCGTCGTGCAGGAATCCGCCGACCTGCTCGTACGCCTCGATGCCGCTGTCGGGATCGGGGTCGAAGAGGACCTCGGCGGGCCATCCCCGGTCGGCGGGGTACGGGGTGACGGCGTCGGCGCCGCTCGCGACGAGCTCCCACAGGCGTTCGGGGGTGTCGATGCCTCCGGGGTAGCGGCAGCTCATCGCCACGACCGCGATCGGCTCCTGGTCCCGCTCCTCCACCTCGCGCAGCCGGCGCCGTGCCTCGCGGAGATCTGCCGTCGCCCGCTTGAGGTAATCGAGGTACTTCTCCTCGTTCACCATTCTTTACGCCATCCCCGTGCTCGAATTGGTCAAAGTGGTCAAGGTGGCCGGAGCCGTCAGGGCCGTGGGGCCCGTCGCCGGCGGCCGCGTCCGGTGGTCAGGACAGGCCGAGTTCGTCGTCGAGGAGGTCGAAGAGTTCGTCGGCCGTGGCGGCCTGGATGTCGCGCTCTTCGGCGGCGCCTTCGCTGGTGTCCTGTGCACTGTGCGTGTCGTTCCACTTCGCCAGAAGGTCGCGCAGCCGGGCGGTGATGCCCGCGCGTTCGGCGTCGTCGGGGGCGACGGCCGAGAGGATCGTTTCGAGCTTGTCGAGTTCCGCGTGGACGGGCGGCCGGCCGTTCCCGCCCTGGCCGAGCCGTTCCCCGACGTACGCGGCGAGCGCCGCGGGCGACGGGTAGTCGAAGATCAGCGTGACGGGCAGCCGCAGCCCGGAGGCGGCGGTGAGCCGGTTGCGCAGGTCGACGGCGGTGAGGGAGTCGAAGCCCAGGTCGAGGAAGCCCCGGCCGGCGTCGACGTCGTCGGGGGTGCCGTGGCCGAGGACGGCCGCGACCTGGGTGCGGACCAGGTCCCGCAGCGTCCGCTCGCGTTCGGTGGCCGGGAGGCCGGCCAGCCGCTCCCGGAGGGAGTCCGCGGGTTCGGCGGCGGTCCGGGCGGCGGTCCGGGCCGTGGTGTCCGCGACCCGGCGGGCGGGGGTGCGTACGAGGGAGCGCAGCAGCGGTGGCAGCGTTCCGTCGGCGGCCTGGGCGCGCAGCACGGCCGGTTCGATCCGCATGGGGACGAGGACGGCCTCGTCCAGGGTGCGGGAGGTGTCGAAGAGGGCGAGTCCCTCGGCGGGGGTGAGCGCGCCGACTCCGGAGCGGGCCATGCGGGTCAGGTCGGCCGCGTCGAGGGCTCCGGCCATGCCGTCGTCGGTGGCCCACAGGCCCCAGGCGAGGGAGCTGCCGGCCAGGCCGCGGGCCGTGCGGTGCTGGGCGAGGGCGTCCAGGAAGGCGTTCGCGGCGGCGTAGTTGGCCTGTCCGGCGGCGCCGAAGCAGCCGGCGACCGAGGAGAACAGCACGAACGCGGAGAGGGCGCTGCCCTCGGTCAGTTCGTGCAGGTTCCAGGCCGCGTCGACCTTGGGCCGCAGGACGGTGTCGAGGCGTTCGGGCGTGAGGGAGTCGATGATCCCGTCGTCCAGGACGCCCGCGGTGTGGACGACCGCGGTCAGCGGCCGGTCGGCGGGTACCGCGGCCAGTACGGCGGCCAGGGCGTCCCGGTCGGCGGCGTCGCACGCCGCCCAGGTGACGTCCGCGCCGGACGCGCGCAGGGCGCGCGTCAGGCCGGCCGCGCCGGGTGCCGCGTCGCCGCGGCGGCTGAGCAGCAGCAGGTTCCGTACGCCGTGCGCTTCGGCCAGGTGGCGGGCGAAGAGCCCGCCGAGGGTACCGCTCGCTCCGGTGACGAGGACCGTGCCCGTGGGGTCGATCGCCGGGTGTTCGCGGCCGGGGTCGGTACCGGCGGTGCCGTCCGGGTCCGGTGCGGAGGCGGTGCGGGTGATGCGGCGCAGGCGGAAGGCGTACGCCTCACCGGCCCGCAGGGCCAGCTGCGGTTCGTCGCCCGCCAGGGCGGCGGCCAGCGCTCCGAGGGAGGCGTCGGAGCCGTCGGTGTCGGCGAGGACGAACCGGCCGGGGTTCTCCGACTGCGCCGACCGCACCAGTCCCCACACGGGGGCGTGAGCCAGGTCGGTGACGTGTTCGCCTGGTACGGCGGCCACCGTGCCCTCGGTGAGGAGGACCAGCCGGGACGCGTCGAGGTGTTCGTCGGCCAGCCACTCCTTGACGAGGGCGAGCGCGTGGTGGGCGGTGGTCCTGGCGGCGGCCGCCCGGCCGCCCGCGGTGGCCACCGCGGACAGCGGGACGATCACGACGTCCGGGGCCGGGGCCCCGGCGGCGAGTGCCCCGCGCAGCGCGGCCAGGCCGGGATGGACGTCGAGGGGGACGCCCGCGATGCGGAAGTCCGCCTGGTCCTCGCCCAGTACCGCCCACCGCTCACCGGCCGGAAGGGCGCCCGGGGCGAGGGGCAGCTTCGCCCATTCCACACCGAACAGGGACTCGTGGTGCGCGGTACGGTCGGCGCCGAGCTGCGCGGCGGAGACCGGGCGCAGGATCAGGGAGTCGACCGAGGCCACCGGGGCGCCGGTGGAGTCCGCGACGTCCAGGGCGACCCCGCCGGACCCCGCGGTGGTGATCCGGACGCGCAGGCCGGTCGCTCCGGCGGCGTACAGGCGTACGCCGGTCCAGGCGAAGGGCAGTCGCGCCCCGTCCGCGGAGTCGCCGCCGGGGGTGGCGGGCAGACCGAGGCCGATGGCGTGCAGGGCGGCGTCCAGGAGCGCCGGGTGCAGTCCGTAGGCGTCGGCGTCGCCCGAGGAGGCTTCGTCGAGGGCGACCTCGGCGAAGAGTTCGCCGTCGCGCCGCCAGGCCGCGCGCAGCCCCTGGAACACCGGCCCGTAGCCGAGGCCCGCCGCGGCCGCGGCCGGGTAGAAGCCTTCGGTGGGTACGGGTTCGGCGCCGGCCGGCGGCCACTGGGCCAGGTCGAAGGTACGGGGAGGTGCGGCGGGGGCGAGCACTCCGGTGGCGTGCCGCGTCCACGGCTCTTCCACGGGGGCGTCGGCCGGGCGGGAGTGCAGGGCCAGGGGGCGCCGGCCCGTCCCGTCGGCGGCGTCGACGGCCAGCTGGAGCTGGACTCCGCCCTGCTCGGCGAGGGTGAGCGGGGCCTCGATGGCCAGTTCCTCGACGGTGTCGCAGCCGACCTCCGCGCCGGCCCGCAGGGCCAGTTCGACGAAGGCGGTGCCGGGCAGCAGGACGGTGTCCATGACCGTGTGGTCGGCCAGCCAGGGGTGGGTGGTGAGGGCGAGGCGCCCGGTGAGGACGAGGCCGTCGGAGGCGGGCAGGGGGAGGGTGGCGCCGAGGAGCGGGTGGCCGGGCGTGTCGAGGCCGGCCGCGAGCACGTCCTCGACGGAGACGCCGACGTCGAGCCAGTAGCGCTTGCGCTGGAAGGCGTAGGTGGGCAGGTCGACGCGGCGGGCGCCGGTGCCGGCGAAGTACGCCGGCCAGTCGGGGGTGACGCCGTGGACGTGTGCCCGGGCGAGGGCGGCCGTGAGCGCTTCCGTCTCGGGGCGGCCCTTGCGGAGCAGGGGCACGCACACGGCCGGATCGGCCGTCTCGGCGGGTGCCGCGGGTTCGGCGGGGTCGGTCAGGCAGTCCTGGACGAGTGCGGACAGGGTGCCGTCGGGGCCGAGTTCGACGTACGTGGTCACGCCGGTGGCGTCGAGGGCGCGCACGCCGTCGAGGAAGCGGACGGGCTCGCGGACGTGGCGGACCCAGAAGTCGGCGGAGCCCATCTCGTCGGTGACGAGGGCGCCGGTGAGGTTCGAGACGACGGGGATGCTCGGGGCGGCGTAGAGGAGGCCCTCGGCGACCTTGCGGAAGTCGGCCAGCATGCCGTCCATGTGCGGCGAGTGGAAGGCGTGACTGACCGTGAGCCTCTTGGTCTTGCGGCCCCGCGCTTCGAAGGCCGCGGCGATGGCGGCCACGGCGTCCTCGTCGCCGGCCACCACGACCGAGCGGGGGCCGTTGACCGCGGCGATACCCACCCGGTCGGTGAGCAGCGGCAGGACCTCCTCCTCCGTGGCCTGGAGTGCGGTCATCGCACCGCCGGCGGGGAGCTCCTGCATCAACCGGCCGCGGGCTGCGACCAGTTCGGCGGCGTCCTGGAGGGAGAGGACTCCCGCGACGTGGGCGGCGGCGATCTCGCCGACGGAGTGTCCGGCCAGGACGTCGGGCCGCAGGCCCCAGCTCGTGAGGAGCCGGAACAGGGCCACTTCCAGTGCGAAGAGGGCGGGCTGGGTGTGGGCGGTCCGGTCCAGGAGGGCAGGATCGGAGCCGAACACCACGTCCTTCAGGGGACGTTCGAGGTGGCGGTCCAGTTCGGCGCAGACCTCGTCGAAGGCATCCGCGAACGCGGGGTGGTTGTCGTGGAGTTCACGTCCCATGCCGAGGCGCTGACTGCCCTGCCCGGTGAACAGGAACGCGACCTGGCCCTCGCGTGCGGTCCCCCGGACCAGTGCGGGGGCGTCCTCGCCACGGGCGAGCGCGTCCAGCGCGCCGAGCAGTTCCGTACGGTCCGCCGCCACCAGCGCGGCGCGCTGTTCGAGGGCGGAGCGGGTCGTCGCCAGGGAGAGCGCGACGTCGGCGGTGCTCAGGTCCGCGTCGGCGTGGACGCGGGTGTGGAGCCGGCGGGCCTGGGCGCGCAGCGCGTCCCCGTCCCGGGCCGACAGCACGACGGGGACGAACGGTGCCCCTGCCACGGCCGGTTCGGGCCGCGGGGCCTGCTGCGGGGCCAGTTGGCGGGCCTCCTCCGGGGCCTGTTCGATGACGGCGTGCGCGTTCGTCCCGCTGATGCCGAAGGAGGAGACGCCCGCGCGGCGCGGCCGGCCGGTGTCGGGCCAGTCCACCTGCTCGGTGAGGAGGGACACCGCGCCCGCCGACCAGTCGACGTGCGGGGTCGGCTCGTCGACGTGGAGGGTCTTGGGCAGGACTCCGTGGCGCATCGCCATGACCATCTTGATGACGCCTGCGACGCCGGCGGCGGCCTGGGTGTGGCCGAGGTTGGACTTGACGGAGCCGAGCAGCAGCGGCCGGTCGCCGGTGTGCTCGCGGCCGTACGTGGCCAGCAGCGCCTGGGCTTCGATGGGGTCGCCGAGCGTCGTGCCGGTGCCGTGGGCCTCAACGGCGTCGACGTCGGCGGCGGTCAGGCCGGCGTTGGCGAGGGCCTGCCTGATGACGCGCTGCTGCGAGGGCCCGTTCGGGGCGGTGAGGCCGTTGCTGGCGCCGTCCTGGTTGACGGCGGAGCCGCGGAGCACGGCCAGGACCTGGTGGCCGTTGCGGCGGGCGTCGGAGAGCCGCTCCAGGAGCAGCATGCCCGCGCCCTCGCCCCAGCCCGTGCCGTCGGCGGCCGCCGCGAAGGACTTGCAGCGGCCGTCCGCGGCGAGCCCGCGCTGGCGGCTGAACTCGATGAAGGTACCGGGCGTGAACATCACGGTGACTCCGCCCGCGAGGGCGAGGGAGCATTCGCCGCCGCGCAGGGCCTGGGCGGCGAGGTGCAGGGCGACGAGCGAGGAGGAGCAGGCCGTGTCGACGGTGACCGCCGGGCCCTCCAGACCGAAGGTGTAGGCGACGCGGCCCGACACGATGCTGCTGGAGCTGCCGGTGCCGAGGTAGCCCTCGACCCCGTCGGGTACGGCGTGCAGGCGGGCGCCGTAGTCGTGGTACATGACGCCCGCGAAGACGCCCGTACGACTGCCGCGCACCGATGACGGTGCGATGCCGGCCCGTTCGAAGACCTCCCAGGTGGTCTCCAGCAGGAGGCGCTGCTGGGGGTCCATGGCGAGGGCCTCGCGCGGGGAGATCCCGAAGAACGAGGCGTCGAATTCGGCGGCGTCGTGGAGGAAGCCGCCCTCGCGGGCGTACGAGGTGCCCGGGTGCTCGGGGTCGGGGTGGTAGAGGGCGTCGGTGTCCCAGCCGCGGTTCTCGGGGAGGCGGGTGATGCCGTCCTCGCCGGCGGTCAGGAGCTGCCAGAGGTCCTCGGGGGTGCGGACGTCGCCGGGGTAGCGGCAGCTCATGGCGACGATGGCGATGGGCTCGTCGTCGGCGCCGGCGGTGGGCGCCGTGGGTCCGGCGGCGGCCGCGTCGGGTTCCGGCTCGCCGTCGCCGGTCAGCTCGGTGCGCAGGTGCCGGGCGAGGACGGTCGGGTCCGGGTAGTCGAAGATCAGGGTGGCGGGCAGGCGCAGCGCGGTGGCGGCGGCCAGCCGGTTGCGCAGTTCGACGGCGGTGAGGGAGTCGAAGCCCAGTTCCTTGAAGGCCCGGCCCGACTCGACGGCGCCGGGGCCGGCGTGTCCGAGTACGGCCGCTACCTGCGTACGGACCAGGTCCAGCAGGGTGCGGTCCCGTTCGGCGGCGGACAGTCCGGCCAGGCGGGCCCGCAGCTCGGACTCGGTGCCGGCGGCGGCGGTGGCCGCGGACCGGCGGGCGACGCCCCGTACGAGGCCGCGGAGCAGCGGAGCGATGGTGCCCGCGGCCGCCTGGGGGCGGAGGGCTTCGGTGTCGACGCGCATGAGGGCCACGGCGGCCTCGTCGAGGCGGACCGCGGTGTCGAACAGGCCGAGGCCGTCGGCGGCGGTCAGCGGGGGCAGTCCGGCCCGGCGCATGCGGTTGACGTCGGCGGCGTCCAGGGCGCCGGCCATGCCGTCGGCCACGGACCACAGGCCCCAGGCGAGGGCGGAGGCCGGGAGGCCCCGGGCGCGGCGGTGCTGGGCGAGGGCGTCCAGGAAGGAGTTCGCGGCGGCGTAGTTGCCCTGGCCGGGGCCTCCGAACAGGCCGGAGGTGGAGGAGAACAGCACGAACGCGGAGAGGTCCCGGTCCCGGGTGAGTTCGTGCAGGTTCCAGGCCGCGTCGACCTTGGGGCGCAGGACCGCGGAGAGCCGGTCGGGGGTCAGCGAGGAGAGGATCCCGTCGTCGAGGATCCCGGCGGTGTGGACGACCGCGGTGAGCGGCTGCTCCGCGGGGATCGCGGCGAGGACGGCGGCGAGGGCGTCCCGGTCGGCGACGTCGCAGGCCGCCCAGGTGGCCGTGGCGCCGGACTCGGCGAGTGCGGCGGTGAGTTCGGCGGCGCCGGGGGCTTCGGCGCCGCGCCGGCCGACGAGGAGCAGGCGGCGCACGCCGTGGCCGGCGGCGAGGTGCCGGGCGATGAGCCCGCCCAGGGCGCCGGTGGCGCCGGTGACCAGTACCGTGCCGTCGGGCCCGAAGGCCGGGGCGGTTGCTTCCCGTCCGGTCTCGACGCGGGCGAGGCGGGGGACGAGTACGGCGCCTTCGCGCAGGGCGAAGCGTTCCTCCTCGTCGGAGGTGAGCGCGGCGGGCAGCGCGGGACCGTTCCCGGTGGCCGGGTCGGTGTCGATCAGGACGATCCGGCCGGGGTTCTCGGTCTGCGCGGACCGCAGCAGGCCCCACACGGTGGCGGCGGCGAGGTCGTTCACGTCCTCGTCCGGCGCGGCGGCCACGGCGCCACGGGTGACGTACACCAGCCGGGCGGCGGCGAACCGTTCGTCGGCGAGCCATGCCCGGGCCAGGGCGAGGGCGTCGTGCGCGGCCCCGTGCACGGCGGCGGCGGCCAGGGGGGCGGCCGTCTGGGTGAGGTGGACGAGGACCTCGTCCGGTACGGGCTCTCCCCCGTCGACGGCGGCGGCCAGCGCGGCCAGGTCCGGGTAGTGGGCGGCGTCGGCCCAGGGGGTGGTGTCCGCGGCGCCGGACGGTTGCGCTGCGGTGTCGCCGAGGAGCGCGTAGCGGGTCGTGGGCGCCGGGTCCGGGATGCCGAGGCCGGTGAGTTCGGTCCACTGCTGCCGGAACACGGATTCGTGGTAGGTGGCGCGTGCCGCGCGCAGCTGGTCGGCGGAGACCGGGCGCAGCCCGAGCGACTCGACGGCCGCGACGGGGGCGCCGGAGGCGTCGCAGATCTCCAGTCGGACCCCTTCGGGGCCGGCCGGGGTGAGGCGGACGCGCAGCTCGCTCGCCCCGCCCGCGTACAGCGACACCCCGGACCAGGCGAAGGGCAGTCGGCCCCGGCCGTCGTCGGCTCCGATGCCGTCCAGGCCGATGGCGTGCAGGGCCGAGTCGAGCAGTGCGGGGTGCAGGCCGAAGCCGCCCGCCCGGTCCCCGGCGCCCTCGGGGAGTGCGACTTCGGCGTACACCGCGCCGTCGAGCTGCCATGCGCTGCGCAGGCCGCGGAAGGTGGGTCCGTAGGCGAATCCGATGTCGTCGAGGGCGTCGTAGCGGCCGTCGAGCGGGATGTCGGTGGCGCCGGCCGGGGGCCATGCGGTCAGGTCGAAGTCGGCTGCGGGGCGGGCGCCTTCGGCCAGCACACCGGCGGCGTGCCGCGTCCAGGGTTCCTCGGCTGCCAGGCCGTCGGCCCGGGAGTGCAGGGCGAACGGCCGGCGGCCGGTGCCGTCGGCGGCGCCGACCCATACGCGCAGTCGTACGCCGCCCCGTTCGGGGAGTACGAGGGGTGCTTCGAGGGTGAGTTCCTCGAGGTGGTCGCAGCCGACCTGGTCGCCGGCGCGGGTAGCGAGTTCCACGAAGGCGGTGCCGGGGAGCAGGACGCTGCCGAGGATGGCGTGGTCGGCGAGCCAGGGGTGGGTGGACAGGGCGAGGCGTCCGGCGAACACCATGGCGTCGGACTCGGGGAGGGCGACGCCGGCGCTGAGGAGCGGGTGGGCGGTGTCGTCGAGGCCCAGAGCCTCGACGTCCCCGAGGTAGAGGGAGGAGATCGCCGGCCAGTAGCGCTGCCGTTGGAAGGGGTAGGTGGGCAGGTCGACGCGGCGGGTGCCGGTCCCGGCGAAGAATCCCTGCCAGTCGACACGGACACCGTGCACATGAGCCCGCGCGAGCGCGGCGACGACCGCCTCCGCCTCAGGACGCCCCTTGCGGAGCAACGGCACGAACACGGCGCCGTCCTGCTCGACACAGCCCTGAGCCAGCGCGGACAGCACCCCGTCCGGACCCAGCTCGACGAACGCACTGACCCCGGCCGCCTCCAGAACACGAACACCATCCAGGAACCGGACCGCCTCGCGGACGTGCCGGACCCAGAACTCCGCCGAACCCATCTCGTCCGACACCAGGCCACCGGTCAGGTTCGACACCACCGGAACGTGCGGCGCCGAGAACGAAAGTCCCTCCACGACCTGGCGGAAGTCGTCCAACATGCCGTCCATGTGCGGCGAATGGAACGCGTGGCTGACCGTCAGCTTCTTGGTCTTGCGGCCGGGGAAGGACTCCGCGACCGCGGTCACCGCGTCCTCGTCACCCGCGACGACCACCGACCGCGGTCCGTTGACCGCCGCGATGCTCACCCGGTCCGTCAGCAGCGGCAGGACCTCGCCCTCCGACGCCTCCACCGCGACCATCACACCACCGGACGGCAACGCCTGCATCAGCCGACCGCGCGCCGCCACCAGCGTGCACGCGTCCTCCAGCGTCAGCACACCCGCGACGTGCGCGGCTGCGATCTCACCGATGGAGTGCCCCGACAGGAAGTCCGGCCGCACACCCCACGACTCGAGCAGCCGGAACAGCGCCACCTCGACGGCGAACAGCGCGGGCTGCGCATACTCCGTCCGGTCCAGCAGACCGGCGTCCGCGCCGAACAGCACCTCCTTCAGCGGCAGTTCGAGCCCGCTGTCCATCCGGGCGCAGACCGCGTCGAGCGCGTCGGCGAACACCGGCTGTGTGTCGTACAGTTCCCGCCCCGTCCCGAGGCGCTGGCTGCCCTGCCCGGTGAACAGGAAGGCGGTCTTGCCCCCGGTCGGGGTACCTTCCACGAGTCCAGCGGCCGATCCCCCGGCGGCCAGCGTTTCCAGTGCCGCGAGGAGCACGGTACGGTCCGCGGCCACTACGGCGGCGCGGTGCTCGAAGGCGGCGCGGCCGACGGCGAGGGAGAAGCCGATTTCGGCGGGGCGCAGTTCGGGGTGCCGGGCGGCGTGGGCGTGCAGGCGGCGTGCCTGGTCGCGGAGGGCGTCCGGGTTCTTGGCGGAGAGGATCCAGGGCAGCGGTGCGGTGTCCGCGGCTGCGGGCGGTGCGGGCGGTGAGGTGTCCGGGGCCTGTTCGATGATGGTGTGGGCGTTGGTGCCGCTGATGCCGAACGAGGAGACGCCCGCCCGGCGCGGGCGTCCGGTCTCGGGCCATTCCACCCGTTCGGTGAGCAGGGTGACGTCACCGGCCGTCCAGTCGACGTGCGGGGTCGGCCCGTCGACGTGCAGGGTCCGCGGCAGCAGCCCGTGCTGCATGGCGAGCACCATCTTCATCACGCCGGCGACACCGGCGGCGGCCTGCGTGTGGCCCATGTTCGACTTGATGGAGCCGAGCAGCAGGGGCCGCCCGTCGGGGCGGTTCTGCCCGTACGTGGCGAGCAGTGCCTGCGCTTCGATGGGGTCGCCGAGCCGGGTGCCGGTGCCGTGGGCCTCGACGGCGTCCACGTCGGCGGCGGACAGGCCCGCGCTGTGGAGGGCCTGCCGGATGACGCGCTGCTGCGAGGGGCCGTTCGGGGCGGTGAGGCCGTTGCTGGCGCCGTCCTGGTTGACCGCGGAGCCCCGTACCAGGGCGAGGACGGGGTGGCCGTTGCGGCGGGCGTCGGAGAGCCGTTCGACGAGGAGCATGCCGAGGCCCTCGCCCCAGCCGGTGCCGTCGGCGGCCGCGGCGAACGCCTTGATGCGGCCGTCCTCCGCCAGTCCGCGCTGGCGGCTGAAGTCGATGAACGAGGCGGGTGTGGACATGACGGTCACGCCGCCGGCGAGGGCCATGGTGCATTCGCCCTGCCGCAGTGCCTGGATCGCCCAGTGCAGGGCGACCAGCGAGGACGAGCAGGCGGTGTCGACGGTGACCGCCGGGCCCTCCAGGCCGAGGACGTAGCTGACGCGGCCGGAGACGACGCTCGCGGCGTTGCCGGTGCCCAGGAAGCCCTCGGTGCCGTCGGGGGCGGCGAGGATGACGTCGAGGTAGTCCTGCCCGTTGGTGCCGGTGAACACGCCGATGCGTTCGCCGCGGACGGTGGCGGGGTCGATGCCCGCCCGTTCGAACGCCTCCCAGGAGGTTTCCAGCAGCAGGCGCTGCTGCGGGTCCATGGCGAGGGCCTCGCGCGGCGAGATCCCGAAGAAGCCGGGGTCGAAGGTGGTGGCGTCGGTGAGGAAGCCGCCCTCGCGGACGTAGGTGGTGTTCGCGGTGACGGACTCGGGGTCGTACAGGCCGTCGAGGTCCCAGCCGCGGTCGGCGGGGAAGCCGGATATCGCGTCCCGGCCGTCGGCGAGGAGCTGCCACAGGTCCTCGGGGGTGCGCACCCCTCCGGGGAAGCGGCAGCTCATGGCGACGATCGCGATGGGGTCGTCGTCGGTCGCGGCGCCGCCGGCCGGGCCGGTGCCGGTGGTCCCGGCCGGTTCGGCGGCCCGGGCCCCGAGGAGTTCGTCCTGGAGGAAGGCGGCCAGGGACAGGGAGTTGGGGTAGTCGAAGATCAGGGTGGCGGGCAGGCGCAGGCCGGTCCGGGCGGTGAGGAGGTTGCGGATCTCCACCGCGGTCAGGGAGTCGAAGCCGAGGTCCCGGAAGGCGGTGGCCGGGTCCACGGAACCGGGGCCCGGGTAGCCGAGTACGAGGGCCGTCTGGCTGCGGACGAACTCCAGGGCCAGCGCGTCGCGTTCGGCGGCCGGGGCCTGCGCGAGCTGCCGGGCGAGGGTGCCGGTGGCCCCGGCGGCCGTGTCGGGTGCGGTGGCGGTGGCGAGGGCGTGCGCGGCCTCGGGGAGGTCGGAGATCAGCGGGCAGGGGCGTACGGCGGTGAGGCCGGGTGCGAGGACGTCCCAGTCGATGTCGGCGACGACGGAGGAGGTTTCGTCCAGCGTGAGCGCCGTGTGCAGGGCCGACAGGGCGAGTTCGGGGGCGAGGGCCGGCAGTCCGGCGGCCCGCAGGCGTTCGGCGACGAGCCCGTCGGCGGCCATGCCGCCCTCGGCCCAGGCGCCCCAGGAGATGACGGTGGCGGGCAGGCCGTCGGCGCGGCGCTGCTCGGCGAGGGCGTCCAGGGAGGCGTTCGCGGCGGCGTAGTTGGCCTGTCCGGCGGCGCCGAAGGCGGCGGCGAGGGAGGAGAACAGGACGAACGCGGAGAGGTCCTGGTCGCGGGTCAGCTCGTGCAGGACGTTCGCCGCGTGCGCCTTGGGGCGCAGGACGTGTGCCAGACGGCGGGGCGTCTGCGCGTCGAGGACGCCGTCGTCGAGGACTCCGGCGGCGTGGACGACGGTGGTCAGGGGGAGTTCGGCCGGGACGGTGGCGAGGAGTTCGGCCATGGCGTCGCGGTCGGCGGCGTCGCAGGCCGCGAGGGTGACCAGGACGCCCGTCTCGCGGAGTTCGGCGACGAGTTCGGCGGCTCCGTCGGCGTCGGGGCCGCTCCTGCTCACCAGCAGCAGGTGCTCGGCGCCGGTCCGGACGAGCCAGCGGGCCACGTGGCGGCCGAGCGCTCCGGTGGCGCCGGTGACCAGGGCCGTGCCGGAGGTGGTCCATTCCCCCGCGGGGGCCTGTTCCCGGGGGGCGCGGGTGAGCCTGCGGACGAAGACGCCGGTGGAGCGCACGGCGAGGTGGTCCTCGGTGCCGATGCCGCCGAGGACGTCGGCGAGACGGCCGGCGGCGCGCTCGTCGGGCGCCGGGGGCAGGTCGACGAGGCCGCCCCAGCGGCCGGGCAGTTCGAGGGCGACCGTACGGCCGAGGCCCCACAGCGGTGCCTGGGCGGGGCTGGTGAGCCGGTCGGTCCGGCCGGTGGACACCGCGCCCCGGGTGGCGGCCCACAGGGGGGCGTCCACGTCCGCGTCGCCCAGTGCCTGGACGAGGGCGAGGGTGGCGGCCAGTCCGGAGGTCAGTGCCGGGTCCTCGGGGTGCGGCCGCTCGTCGAGGGCGAGCAGCGAGAGCACCCCGGCGACGGTCCCTGCCGCGGCCGGACCGGTGAGGGTGTCGGTGATGCGGTGGGCGAGGGCGGCCCGGTCGTCGAGCGCCCCGTCGACCGTCAGGGTGGTGAGGGTGACGCCGCGCGCGGTCAGGGCCCGGGCGGCCGCGAGGGTCCAGGGGGCGTCGGTGTGACCGGTGGGCACGGCGAGGAGCCAGTGCCCGGCCGGGGGTGCGGGCGCGGGGTCGGTGAGGGGCTTCCAGGTGATGCGGTAGCGCCAGCCGCCCACGGTGTCGCGGTCGCGGTGGCGGCGGTGCCAGGCGGAGAGCGCGGGCAGCACGCCGCTGAGGGGTTCTTCGCCGTCGACGCCGAGGGTCTCGGCGAGTGCGGCCAGGTCCTCGCTGTCGACGACCTCCCAGAACTTGGCGTCGGTGACGCCCAGTTCGCGGCCGTCGGCGGGTCCGCCCAGGTCGGTGAAGGGGTCGCGGGGCCAGTACAGGTCACGCTGGAAGGCGTACGTCGGCAGCTCGACGGTACGCGCGCCGGCGGCGGTGGCGGCGAAGCGGGTGGCCCAGTCCGGGGAGAGCCCGCGGACGTGGGCGCCGGCGACGGCGGCGGTCAGGGAGCGTGCTTCGGGCCGTCCGGTGCGCAGCGCGGGCAGGAAGGCGGCGGCGCGGGGTCCGGTCGCGGTCTGGCAGTCCTGGCCGAGGGCGGAGAGGACGCCGCCGGGGCCGATCTCCACGTACGCGGTGACGCCGCGGCTCTCCAGCCAGCGGATGCCGTCGAGGTAGCGGACGGTGTCGCGGACGTGCCGGACCCAGTAGTCGGCGGAGCCCATCTCGTCGGTGACGAGGGCGCCGGTCAGGTTGGAGACGACGGGGATGCGGGGGGCGGCGAAGGACAGCCCCTCCACGACCCGGCGGAAGCCGTCCAGCATGCCGTCCATGTGCGGGGAGTGGAAGGCGTGGCTGACGGTCAGTCGCTTGGTCTTGCGGCCCTGCGCCTCGAAGGCCCGCGCGACGGCGGTCGCGGCGTCCTCGTCGCCGGCGATGACGACGGCCCGCGGGCCGTTGACGGCGGCGATGCCCACGCGGTCGGTGAGCAGCGGCAGGACCTCGTCCTCCGACGCCTCCACGGCGATCATCACGCCACCGGCGGGCAGTGCCTGCATCAGCCGGCCGCGCGCCGCGACCAGCGTGCACGCGTCGTCCAGCGAGAACACCCCCGCGACGTGCGCGGCGGCGATCTCACCGATCGAGTGCCCGGACAGGAAGTCCGGCGTGAGGCCCCAGCTCTCCACCAGCCGGTACAGCGCCACCTCGACGGCGAACAGTGCGGGCTGGGTGTACTCGGTCCGGTCCAGCGGTCCGGCGTCCGCGCCGAACAGGACGTCCTTCAGCGGCAGTTCGAGGTGGAGGCGTGCGCACACCGCGTCCAGGGCGGCGGCGAACACCGGGTAGGTGTCGTACAGTTCACGGCCCATGCCGAGGCGCTGGCTGCCCTGTCCGGTGAACAGGAACGCCAGCTTGCCCTCCGTGGCCGTCCCTTCGACCACGTCGGCCGAGGGGAGGCCTCCGGCGAGCGCCGCGAGCCCGGCCATGAGCTCGTCGCGGTCTTCCGCGACGACCGCCGCACGACGGTCGAGGGGGGCCCGGGTGAGTGCCTGGGCGGGAGCGACGTCCTCGACGCGGAGACCGGGCCGGGCCGTGAGGTGGGCGTGCAGTGCGGCCGCCTGCGCGCGCAGCGCGGCCTCGGTCTTGCCGGACAGTACGACCGGCAGGACGGCCGGCTCGTTCGCGGGGCCGCCGTCGGGGGCCCCTTGGTCGGCGGCGGGCTCGTCGGCGCCCTCCAGGATGACGTGCGCGTTGGTGCCGCTCATGCCGAAGGAGGAGACGCCGATCCGGCGGGGTCCGGCGTGCGGCGGCCAGGGCTGCGCCTCGGTGAGCAGGGACACCTCGCCCGCCGACCAGTCGACGTGCGGGGTCGGCTCGTCCACGTGCAGGGTCCGCGGCAGGATGCCGTGCCGCATCGCCATGACGCTCTTGATGACGCCCGCGACACCGGCGGCGGCCTGCGCGTGGCCGATGTTGGTCTTGAGGGAGCCCAGCCACAGCGGCCGCCCGTCGGGCCGGTCCTGACCGTACGTGGCGATGATGGCCTGCGCCTCGATGGGGTCGCCGAGGCCGGTGCCCGTGCCGTGCGCCTCGACGGCGTCGACCTGGTCGGGCGTGAGGCGGGCGTTGGACAGTGCCTGGAGGATGACGCGCTGCTGCGAGGGGCCGTTGGGTGCGGTCAGACCGTTGCTGGCGCCGTCCTGGTTGACGGCGGTGCCACGGATGACGGCGAGGACGGGGTGGCCCTTGCGGCGGGCGTCGGAGAGCCGCTCCACGAGGAGGACGCCGACGCCTTCGGAGAGGCTGAAACCGTCGGCGTCGGGCGAGAACGCCTTGCAGCGGCCGTCGGTCGCCAGGCCCCGCTGCTTGCTGTAGTCGATGAACGTGCCGGGCGCCGACATCAGGGTGGCGCCGCCGGCGAGGGCGAGCGAGCACTCGCCGTTGCGCAGTGCCTGCACGGCCAGGTGCAGGGCGACGAGGGAGGACGAGCAGGCGGTGTCGACGGTGACGGCGGGGCCTTCGAGTCCGAAGGTGTACGACAGGCGGCCGGAGGCGACGCTCGCCGCGTTTCCGGTGCCGAGGTAGCCCTCCACGTTCTCGGAGGAACTCAGCAGCGCCGTCAGGTAGTCGTGGTTGCTGGTGCCGACGAACACGCCGACCTGCTTGCCGCGCATCGAGGTCGGGTCCATGCCCGCGCGCTCGAACGCCTCCCACGTGGTCTCCAGGAGGAGCCGCTGCTGCGGGTCCATCGCCAGGGCCTCGCGCGGCGAGATCCCGAAGAGCGAGGGGTCGAAGCGTGCGAAGTCCTGGACGAAGCCGCCCTGGTTGGCGTAACTGGTGCCCGGGTGCTCGGGGTCCGGGTGGTAGACGGTCTCCATGTCCCAGCCGCGCTCGGCGGGGAACCCGGTGATGGCGTCGACGCCGTCGGCCACCAGCTGCCACAGCTCCTCCGGGGAGGTCGCACCCCCGGGGTAGCGGCAGCCCATGCCCACGATGGCGATGGGGTCCTGGTTCTTCGCCTCGATCTCGCGAAGCCGCTGACGCGTCTGCTGCAGATCCGCTGTCGCCAGCTTCAGGTAGTCCCGCAGCGTCTCTTCATTCGCCATGTAACGCAACCACCCATTTGCAGCAGACGGCATCGGAAAACTGTGTGCAGAGCCGAGAGATTTCTCGGAAGGGCAGCCGCCGCACATCCGGATCCACTTGTCGGATCACATGCCGGGCGAAGCGACTGCTCGGCGGCAGGCTATTTCTCGTGCAATCTTCCCGACAACCCCTAACTGCCCCCTATGCACCCCTGGGTGGTGGGGGGCATAGGGGGCAGTATCCCCCGGGGGAATTGCTCAGGGGCTGGCCATCTTCACCAATGGAACGGCAAGCCGTCAATAACGCCCGAGGCCGTCATTGATAAACGCGAACAGCTCTTCGTCGCTCGCGTCCTGAAGCTGCCCGGCTCCGTCGGCGGCGGCGTCCGGAGTCCCGGCGCCGCCGTCGGGCCCGGGGGCCGCCGCGGAGCCGTCCAGGGCGGCTGGGCCCGGCTGCCTGACGGCCGGGTCCTCGCTGTCGTTCCACTTCGCCAGCAGCGACTGGAGCCGCATCGTCACCCGGGCCCGGACGACGTTGTCGGCGGTTCCCCGTTCGAGTACGGCCTCCAGCTTGTCGATCTCCTCCAGCAGCGGTGCCCCGCCCGCCGCCGCGTCGGGCACGATCCCGGCGCGCAGGTATGCGGCGACGGCGGCGGGGGTGGGGTGGTCGAAGACCAGGCTGGCGGGCAGTTTCAGGCCGCTGACCGCGCCGAGGCGGTTGCGGAGCTCGACGGAGGTGAGGGAGTCGAACCCGAGCTCTTTGAAGGCCCGGCCGGCCTCGACGGCCGTGAGGTCGGGATGGCCGAGGACGGCGGCGACGGCGGTACGGACCAGGTCCAGCAGCAGACGTTCCTGCTCGACGTCGGGGAGCCCGGCGAGCTGCCGGCCGAGCGGTACTCCCCCGGCGAGGTCCTCCGCGGACTCCCGTTCCGCGCTGTCGATGATCCGCCGGGCTTCGGGGAGCTCCAGCAGCAGGGGTCGCGGCCGGTCGGCGGTGAAGGCGAGCGTGAACCGCTTCCAGTCCATGTCGACGACGGTCAGGGTGCTCTCGTCACGGTCCAGGGCGTGCTGGAGCGCGGCCAGGGCCCGCCGCGGCGGCATCGCGAGGATGCCGTGACGGCGCATCCGGTCCCCCGCCGCGCTGTCGTCCCCGTCGGCGCTGCCCCAGGGCCCCCAGGCGAGGGAGGTCGCGGGCAGGCCGGCGGCGCGCCGGTGCTCGGCGAACGCGTCGAGGAACGCGTTCCCGGGCGCCTGGTTCCCCTGGCCGGGGGCGCCGAAGGTGGCGGCGAAGGAGGAGAACAGCACGAACGCGGACAGGTCGAGGTCGCGGGTCAGCTCGTGCAGGTGGCGGGTCGCGTCGACCTTGACCCGTAGGACGTCGGCGACCTGCTCGGGGGTCAGCGTCTCGATGACCCCGTCGTCGAGGACGGCCGCGGTGTGGACGACGGCGGTCAGGGGCTGGTCGGCGGGAATGGCGGCGAGGAGCGCGGCGAGGGCGTCGCGGTCGGCGACGTCGCAGGCGGCGAGGGTGACCCGGGCGCCGAGCGCGGTGAGTTCCTCACGCAGCGCCTCGGCGCCGGGCGCGTCGGGTCCGCGGCGGCTGGTCAGGACCAGGTGCCCGGCTCCGTTCTCGGCGAGCCAGCGGGCCACGTGCGCGCCCAGCGCCCCCGTACCCCCGGTGACCAGCGTCGTCCCGGTCGGCCGCCATTCCCGTACGGCCGGCGTCTCGGCGAGCCGGGCCCGCACGAGACGCCGTACGAACAGCCCCGAGGCCCGGACGGCGACCTGGTCCTCGACGGCGTCACCGGCCAGGACGCCCGCGAGGCGTTCCAGGGCCCGGTCGTCGGCCTGCGCGGGCAGGTCGACCAGACCGCCCCAACGGCCCCCCTGCTCCATGGAGGCGACGCGTCCGAGGCCCCAGAGGAGCGCCTGGTCCGGGTCCGCGATCCGGTCGGACCGGCCGGCGGCGACCGCGCCCCGGGTAACGCACCACAGCGGGGCGGCCACATCGGCGTCCCCGAGGGCCTGGGACAGCGCGAGCCCGGCGGTGTAGGCGTCCGCGCCGCCGAGGGAGAGGAGGGAGAGGACTCCGGCGGGGTCGTCCTGACCGTCGGTGGCGGCCTTGAGGGTGGCGGCGAGCGCGTCCCGGCCGGCCGCGTCGGCGGCCACGGTGACGGTACGGACCTCGGCGCCGCGGTCGGCGAGTGTACGCAGGATCCCGTTCGCGGAGTCGCAGGCCGGCCCGGCGAGGGCCGCGGGCACGACGACCAGCCAGGCCCCGGAGAGCCGGGAGACGGCGGGCTCGGGGGCCGGCTTCCAGGTGACCCGGTAGCGCCAGCCGTCGACGGTGGACTGCTCTCGGCTCTGCTTCCGCCAGGAGGACAGGCCGGGCAGGACGGTGCCGAGGGAGTGGATCGCGTCGGGGGCGTCGAGGGCCAGCGCCTCGGCCAGGGCGGTGACGTCCTCGCGTTCGACGGCTTCCCAGAAGCGTGCGTCGACCGCGCTCTCCGCGGCCGGAGCCTCCGCCTCGACGGGCGCTGCCTCCGGCCAGAACCGCTGCGACTGGAAGGCGTAGGTCGGCAGGTCGACCCGGCGGGCACCCGTCCCCGCGAACACGGCCTCCCAGTCCACGGTGACGCCGCGTACATAGGCCTCGCCCAGGGACAGCCAGAACCGCTCCAGACCCCCCTCGTTGCGGCGGAGCGAACCGAGTACCGCCGCCTCACGGCCCGCGTCCTCCACCGTCTCCTGCATGCCGACGGTGAGGACGGGGTGCGGGCTGGACTCGATGAACACGCCGAATCCCTGGTCGAGGAGGGTGCGAGTGGCGTCCTCCAGCTCCACCGTCCGGCGAAGGTTCCGGAACCAGTAGGCGCCGTCCAGCTCCGGTCCCTTGACCCACTCGCCCGTGACGGTCGAGAGGAAGGGCACCTTCGCGGGCTGCGGGACGACTGGCGCGAGGAGCTCGTCGAGTTCCTCCCGGAGCAGCTCGACCTGCGCGGAGTGCGAGGCGTAGTCCACCGCGATCCGCTTCGCACGTATCCCGTCCGCCTCGCAGGCGGCCAGGAACTCCTCCAGGGCCTCCACCTCGCCCGAGACGACCACGGAAGATGGGCCGTTGACGGCGGCGACGGAGATCCGCTCCTCACCCCAGGGGGCAATGCGCGAGCGGACTTCGGTGGCCGGCAGGGGCACGGACACCATGCCGCCGAGACCGGCCAGGACCCTGCCGATCGCCTGACTGCGCAGGGCCACCACTCGGGCCGCGTCTTCAAGGGAAAGGATGCCCGCGACGCACGCGGCAGCGATCTCGCCCTGCGAATGCCCGATCACCGCACCCGGACGCACACCCACCGACCGCCACACCTCGGCCAAGGACACCATCACCGCGAACAGCGCAGGCTGCACCACATCCACCCGGTCCAGCGACGGCGCACCCTCGGCGCCACGCAGCACCTCCACCAACGACCAGCCGGTGAAGGGCTCCAGCGCCTTCGCACACTCATCGACCCGCGACGCGAACACAGGCGAGGTATCCAGCAACGCGGCAGCCATACCCACCCACTGCGAACCCTGCCCCGGGAACACGAACACCGTCTTGCCCCCGATGACCGACCCGGTCACCACACCCGCAGCCAACGCACCCGACGCCACCGCACCCACACCAGCAGCATGGTCACCCAGCACCACCGCCCGGTGATCCAGCCCCGCACGCGTCGACGCCAAAGACCAGCCCACATCCAACGGATCAACCGACGGCACACCCGCCAGCCACCCCGACAACCGCCCCGCCTGCGCCCGCAACGCCCCCGCACTCTTACCCGACAGCACCCACGGCACCACCGGCAGCACCACGTCCCCGACCGCCTCAGCCACCTCACGCTCCGGCGCCTGCTCCACGATCACGTGCGCGTTCGTCCCGCTGAACCCGAACGACGACACCCCCGCACGACGGGGATGCGTCGTCTCGGGCCAGGCCGTCCGCTCGGTGAGCAGTTCGACGCCGCCGGACGTCCAGTCCACGTGCGGCGAAGGCTCGTCGATGTGGAGGCTCTTCGGCAGGACGCCGTGCCGCATGGCCAGCACCATCTTGATCACCCCGGCGACGCCGGCCGCGGCCTGGGTGTGGCCGATGTTCGACTTGACCGAGCCCAGGAGCAGGGGCCGGTCGGCCGGTCGGTCGTTCCCGTACGTCGCCAGCAGCGCCTGGGCCTCGATCGGGTCGCCCAGCGAGGTGCCGGTGCCGTGGGCCTCGACCACGTCCACCTGGTCGGTGGAGAGCCGGGCGTTGGCGAGGGCCTGTCGGATGACGCGCTGCTGCGAGGGACCGTTCGGGGCGGTCAGGCCGTTGCTCGCGCCGTCCTGGTTGATCGCCGAGCCCCGGACGACGGCCAGGACCGGGCGTCCGTTCTTGCGTGCGTCGGAGAGCCGCTCCAGGAGCAGGACGCCGACGCCTTCCGCCGGACCGAAGCCGTCGGCTGCCGCCGCGAAGGCCTTGCAGCGCCCGTCGGAGGACAGTCCGCGCTGCTTGCTGAACTCCACGAACAGCCCGGGGGTGGACATCACGTGTACGCCGCCGGCGACGGCCAGCGAGCATTCCCCGGCCCGCAGGGCCTGGACCGCCAGGTGGAGGGCGACGAGTGACGCCGAGCAGGCGGTGTCGACGGTGACGGCGGGGCCTTCGAGGCCGAAGGTGTAGGAGAGGCGGCCGGACAGGACGCTGGAGGCGTTGCCGGTGCCGAGGTGCCCGGCGTAGTCCTCGGGCGCTTCGAGGAGCGGGGTGAGGTAGTCCGAGCCGTTCATGCCGACGAACACGCCGCACTGGCTGCCGCGGAGGGTGTGCGGGTCCACGCCGGCCCGTTCGAAGGCCTCCCAAGTGGTCTCCAGGAGGAGCCGCTGCTGCGGGTCCATCGCCATGGCCTCACGCGGGGAGATCCCGAAGAAATGGGCGTCGAACGCGGAGGCGCCGCTGAGGAAGCCGCCCTCACGGGTGGTCGACGTGCCCTGGCCGTCGGGGTCGTCCGAGAACAGGTGCTCCAGGTCCCATCCCCGGTCCGTGGGGAATTCAGTGAGGGCGTCCCCGCCGGAACCGAGCAGTTCCCACAGTTCTTCCGGGGACCTCACGCCGCCCGGGAACCGGCAACTCATGGCCGTGATGGCGATGGGTTCGTGGGCCTGGCTCTCGATGTCCCGCAGACGTCCGTACGCCTCGTCGAGATCCGTCGTGACCTTCTTGAGGTATTCGCGGAGCTTTGCTTCGTTCGCCACTGGCGCTTCACCTATTCGCGTGGTCGAGATCTTGGCGGGAATTCTAGGGAATCCACCGGGACCCGGAGTACGGGGAATGTCCTGGATAGGGGTCCGTACCGCCGGAAACGGGTTCCGGCGGTACGGTCCTTGGGGCCTAGGGGTTCGCGGTCCTAGGGGGTGGGGTTCAGCCCTGGCCGAACTTCTTGTCGATGAGCGCGAACAGTTCGTCGTCGCTCGCGTCCTCGATCTCGTCGGCGGCGGTTTCCCCGTCCGGCTGTCGGACCTCGTTCCACTGGGCCAGCAGCGTCTGGAGGCGCACCGCGACGCGTGCGTGCGCCGCGTCGTCGCCGGCCGCGGCGGACAGCTCCGCCGGGTCCAGCGAGGAGAAGCTGCTTTCGAGGCGGTCGAGTTCCTCCAGTACGGACAGCTTGCGGTCCGCGGCGCCGTCCGGGGCCACCTCGCTCAGCAGGTGCCGGGCGAGGGCGGCCGGGGTCGGGTAGTCGTAGACCAGCGTGGCCGGCAGTCGGAGTCCGGCGGCCGCGCCGAGCCGGTTGCGCAGTTCGACCGCGGTCAGCGAGTCGAAGCCCAGCTCCTTGAACGCCTGCTCCTCACCGATGTGTTCGGCCGACTTGTAGCCGAGTACGGCGGCCACCTCGACCCGCACCAGGTCCAGTACGGTCCGCTCGCGCTCCGCGGCCGACAGTTCGGCGAGCCGCTGCGCCAGCGTCACCCGACCCGCCCCGGTGGGCCCGGCCGTGGCCGTGTCCTCCGGGCGGTCGGCGCCGGACGCCGTGGCCGCCGTCCGCCGCCCCTGCTGCGCCGACGTGCGCACCAGTCCGCGGAACACGGGCAGGAGTCCGCCGTCCGCGGCCCGCGCCCGCAGGGTCGGCAGGTCGACGGCGACGGGCAGCAGGACCGGCTCGTCCTCCGCCGCGAGGGCCAGGTCGAACAGCGCCAGGCCGTCCGCCGCCGACAGGGGGGCGACCCCGCCGCGCGCGGCGCGTTCCCGCTCCGCCCCGGTGAGCCGGCCCGCCATTCCGCGTTCCTCGCCCCACATGCCCCACACCAGGGAGAGTGCGGTGAGACCCGCGGCCCGCCGGTGCCGGGCGAGTGCGTCGAGGAAGACGTTCGCCGCCGCGTAGTTGGCCTGGCCGGCGCCACCGAGGGCACCGGCGGCGGCGGAGAACAGGACGAACGCCGACAGGTCCAGGTGACGCGTCAACTCGTGCAGATGGAGCGCCCCTTCGACCTTGGGCCGCATCACGCGGTCGACGCGCTCGGGGGTGAGCAGGTCCACGACACCGTCGTCGAGCACGGCCGCGGTGTGGACGACCGCCGTCAGCGGGCGGTCGGCGGGCACGGACTCCAGGACCGCGGCCAGCGCGTCCCGGTCGGCGACGTCACAGGCCGCCCAGGTGACCTCGGCGCCCAACGCGACCAACTGCGCAGTGAGTTCGGCCGCCGCGTCCGTGTCGGCTCCCCTGCGGCCGGTGAGCAGCAGGTGCCGTACGCCGTGTTCGGCGACCAGGTGACGGGTGAGGAGGCCGGCGAGGCCGCCGCCCGCCCCCGTGACCAGGACCGTTCCGCGCGTGTCGATCCGGCTCTTCGTGTCAGCGCCCGCCACCGGAGCGGCGACGGCCGCCCTCGCCAGTCGGGGTGCGTACAGCGCCCCTGCGCGTACGGCCAGTTCGGGTTCGGCGGACGCGAGGGCGCGCGGGAGGGCCCGTCCGGAGGCGTCGGTGTCGTCGAGGTCGACGAGGACGAACCGGTCGGGGTTCTCCGTCTGCGCGGACCGCACCAGACCCCACACGGGGGTGTGGACGAGGTCGGCCGGCTCGGTGTCCGTGTGGGCCGCCACCGCGCCCCGGGTGACGACGGCGAGGCGCGCACCGGCGAAGCGGCCGTCGTCCAGCCAGCTCTGCACGGTCGCGAGCGCCCGGTGCGTCACCTCGCGGGTCTCCTGCGCGAGGCGAGTGGCCCCGTACGCGGTGGTGGTACCCGTGGCCGCCATGAACGGCACGACCACGGTGTCCGGTACCGGCTGCCGGCCGGCCGTGACGGCCGCGTCCAGCGCCGCGAGGTCGTCGTACGCCGTGACCGGGACCCCCACGCGGCCCAGGGCCGCCGTGAGGAGCGCATGGCCGTCGATGGCTCCGCCGATGACGACGAGGTTCGCGGCATCCGGCCGGGCCGGGACCGCGGTGCGCACCCAGTCGAGCCGGAACAGCGAGTCGTGCACCCCCTCAGGAGCCACCGAGAACTTCTCGGTGTCCCACTCCCTCGTCACCAGGGACGCGACGGACGCGACGGGCGCGCCCTGCCCGTCCGCCAGTTCGACGGACACGGTGTCCGCTCCGTCGGCGGTGATCCGCAGCCGCAGCGCGTCAGCCCCGACCGCGTGCAGCCGTACGCGGCGCCACGCGAGGGCTTCCCGCCCGGCGGCGCGGCCGTTGCCGCCCGCCGCCGCCAGCGCCTGCACCGCGGCGTCCAGCAGGGCCGGGTGGAGGGCGTATCCGTTCGCCCGTGCGGTGCGCAGTTCGTCGGACAGGCGGGCCTGGGCGAACACCTCCTCGCCACGGACCCAGACCCGCGTCAGGGTCCGCAGGGCCGGACCGTGGTAGAGGCCCGCGGCCATGAGCCGGTCGCGGACCTCCTCCACGGAGACCTCTTCGGCTCCGGCGGGCGGCCAGGGGGTGGCGCCGGCGCCGATGGCTTCGGCGGCGGAGGCGGAGGCGGCTTCGGAGTCGGAGGCGGCTTCGGAGGCGGCTTCGGCTTCGGCTTCGGTGAGGAAGCCGGTGGCGTGCCGGGACCAGGCTCCGCCGTTCGGCGCATCCGCTTCGGCAGCCTCCGGACGGCTGTGCACCTGTACGGTCCGGCGTCCGGCGTCGGCTCCGCCCACGGTGACGCGGAGCTGTACCGCCCCTTCCTCGGGGAGCACGAGCGGAGCCTCCAGGGTCAGCTCGTCCACCGTTCCGCAGCCGACCTCGTCCCCGGCCCGCAGGGCCAGTTCGACGAAGACCGCACCGGGCACGACCACGGAGTCGGCCACGACGTGGTCCGTCAGCCACGGGTGCGTACGACGGGAGATCCGGCCCGTGAAGAGGAGTCCTCCGGTGTCCGGGAGTTCTACCGCGGCACCCAGCAGGGGGTGACCGGCGGCCTCGATGCCGAGCGAAGCGGCGTCCTCGACTGCGGCGAAGGAGTCGACCCAGTAGCGCTCGTGCTGGAAGGCGTACGTCGGCAGGTCGACCCGCCGGGCGCCGGTACCGGCGAAGTACGCGGCCCAGTCGACGCCGACGCCCTGCGTGTGCGCCCTGCCGAGCGCGGCGATCAGCACCTCGGCCTCGGGACGGCCCTTGCGGAGCAGGGGCACGAAAGCGGCACCTTCGCCGGTGACGCAGTCCTGCGCGAGCGCGGACAGAACCCCGTCGGGGCCGAGTTCCACGTACGTCGTCACCCCGGCGGCCTCCAGGGCCCGGATCCCGTCGAGGAAGCGGACCGCCTCGCGGACGTGCCGGACCCAGAAGTCCGCCGAGCCCATCTCGTCGGAGACCAGGACCCCGGTCAGGTTCGACACGACCGGAATCCGCGGGGCCCCGTAGGCGAGCCCCTCGGCCACCTTCCGGAAGTCGGCCAGCATCCCGTCCATGTGCGCGGAATGGAACGCATGACTGACCGTCAGCCGCTTCGTCTTGCGGCCGGGGAAGGACTCCGCGACCGCGGTCACCGCGTCCTCGTCACCCGCGATCACCACCGACGTCGGGCCATTGATCGCGGCGATACTCACCCGGTCCGTCAGCAGCGGCAGGACCTCGTCCTCCGACGCCTCCACCGCGACCATCACACCACCGGACGGCAGCGCCTGCATCAGCCGACCACGGGCCGCGACCAGCGTGCACGCATCGTCCAGCGAGAACACCCCGGCCACGTGCGCGGCCGCGATCTCACCGACCGAATGCCCCGACAGGAAGTCCGGCCGTACACCCCGCGATTCGAGCAGCCGGAACAGCGCCACCTCGACGGCGAACAGCGCGGGCTGCGCGTACTCCGTCCGGTCCAGCAGACCGGCGTCCGCGCCGAACAGCACCTCCTTCAACGGAAGTTCGAAGCTCTCGCACACGGCGTCCAGTGCCCGCGCGAACACCGGGAACGCGTCGTACAGTTCGCGCCCCATGCCCGGCCGCTGGCTCCCCTGGCCGGTGAACAGGAACGCCACCTGCGGTTCCCCGCTCGCGACGCCCTGGGTGAGACGGGCTGCGGATTCACCCGCCGCCAATGCGGCCAGCGCCCCGCGGTACTCCGTCCGATCACCGGCGACGATCACGGCCCGGTGGTCGAGTACCGCACGACCGGTCGCGAGGGAGTGGCCGACATCCACCGGCCGCAGACCGTCGTCTCCGTCTTCGTCGAGGTGTGCGAGGAGTCGGGCCGCCTGGTCACGCAGAGCGGCTTCCGTCCTGCCCGAGAGGATCCACGGCCACGCGCCGAGGTCGCCGTCTTGCGGCTGCTCGGCGTCGGGTGCCGTCGCCTGCCGCGCCACCGGTGCCTGCTCCAGGATGGTGTGCGCGTTCGTGCCGCTCACACCGAACGAGGAGATGCCGGCCCGGCGCGGCCGGCCGGTCTCCGGCCATACCGTGGCCTCCGTCAGGAGGGTGATGTCGCCCGCCGTCCAGTCGACGTGCGGGGTCGGCTCGTCCACGTGCAGGGTCTGCGGCAGCACTCCGTGGCGCATCGCCATGACCATCTTGATCACACCGGCCACACCGGCAGCGGCCTGCGTGTGCCCGATGTTCGACTTGATCGAACCCAGCAGCAGCGGCTGGTCCGCAGAACGCTCCTGCCCGTACGTCGCCAGCAGCGCCTGCGCCTCGATCGGGTCCCCGAGCCGGGTGCCCGTACCGTGCGCCTCCACCGCGTCCACCTCGGCGGCCGACAGCCCGGCACTCGCGAGAGCGGCCCGGATGACCCGCTGCTGCGACGGCCCGTTCGGGGCGGTCAGGCCGTTGCTCGCACCGTCCTGGTTGACCGCAGAACCACGCACCACCGCCAGCACCGGATGCCCGTTGCGACGGGCGTCCGACAGCCGCTCCACGAGCAGCATGCCGACCCCCTCACCCCAGCCCGTACCGTCGGCACCCGCGGCGAACGCCTTGATACGGCCGTCCACGGCGAGCCCGCCCTGACGGCTGAACTCGACGAACGCACCCGGCGTCGACATCACGGTGACGCCACCCGCCAGGGCGATCGAGCACTCGCCGTTGCGGAGCGCCTGCACCGCGAGGTGCAGGGCCACGAGCGACGCCGAGCAGGCGGTGTCGACCGTGACCGCCGGACCTTCGAGCCCGAAGACGTACGAAAGCCGGCCCGAGACGACGCTCGCGGAGTTTCCGGTGCTCATGAAGCCGTCGCCGCCGTCGGCGGAGTTCAGTACGAGCGAGAGGTAGTCCTGGCCGTTGGTGCCGACGAAGACACCGGCCTGGCTGCCGCGCAGCGACGAGGGGTCGATGCCGGCCCGCTCGAACGCCTCCCAGGACGTTTCGAGGAGGAGCCGCTGCTGCGGGTCCATGGCCAGGGCCTCACGCGGCGAGATCCCGAAGAAGCCGGCGTCGAACTGTGCGGCGTCGTAGAGGAATCCGCCTTCGCGGGCGTACGAGGTGTCCTGCTCGGACTGCGGTCCGAACAGTTCCTCGGCGTCCCAGCCGCGGTCGGCCGGGAACTCACCGATGGCGTCGCCACCGGTGGCCAGCAGCTGCCAGAGGTCCTCGGGGGTACGGACTCCGCCGGGGAAGCGGCAGCTCATCGCGACGATCGCGATCGGATCGTCGTCGGCCGTCCTGGCCGCCGCCGGGGCGGCGGTGGCATCCGCGGTTTCCGTGCCGAGCAGTTCGCCCCTCAGGTGGTCCGCCAGGTCGGCGGACGTCGGGTAGTCGTAGATCAGTGTCGCCGGAAGGCTCAGCCCGGTGGCGGCGCCGAGACGGTTGCGCAGCTCGATCGCCGTGAGCGAGTCGAAGCCGAGCTCCTTGAACGCCCTTCCCGCGCCGACGCTCTCCGCTCCGGTGTGGCCGAGGACCGCTGCGACCTCCTTGCGCACGAGGTCGAGCAGCAGCCGGTCCCGTTCGGCGGCGGAGAGGCCCGCCAGCCGCTGGGCGAGGGAGCGGCGGCCGTCGGAGGGCCCGTCGGCCCGGCCGTCGTCGTCCGCGTGTGCGGTGAGCGCGCTCCGAGCCTCGGGAAGTTCGGCGAAGAGGCTGCTGGGGCGCACGGCCGTGAAGGTGGGGGCGAACCGGTTCCAGTCCACGTCCACGACGGTGACGACGGTGTCGTCCGCTCCGAGGGCCCGGTGGAGGGCGGCGATCGCCGGCTCCGCGGCCATGGGCGGCACGCCGCCCTTGCGCATGCGGGCGTCCAGCGCACCGTCGGCGGCCATGCCGCCTTCAGCCCACGGACCCCATGCAAGGGAGGTCGCGGCCAGTCCGGCGGCACGCCGCTGCTCGGCCAGGGCGTCCAAGTAAGCATTGGCGGCTGCATAGTTGGCCTGTCCGGCCGTGCCCCACGTGCCGGTGACGGACGAGAAGAGCACGAACGCGGAGAGCTCGATACCCAGCTCAACGGTCAGCTCGTGCAAATTGAGAGCGGACGTCGCCTTCGCACGCAGCACGCTCTCGAACCGCTCCGGCGTCAGCGCGTCGAGGACGCCGTCGTCCAGCACGCCAGCCGTGTGCACGACCGCCGTGAGCCCGGTGGCTTCGGCCGCGAGCAGCGCCCGCAGGGCATCACGGTCGGCGGCGTCACAGGCGACGACCGACACCTCCACGCCGAGCTCCGACAGTTCCGCGACCAGCTCGGCAGCACCAGGAGCATCAGCGCCCCGGCGGCTGGTCAGCACCAGCCGCTCGGCCCCAGCCCCGGCCAGCCAACGCGCGACCCGCCCACCCAGCGCACCCGTACCACCGGTCACCAGCACGGTCCCGGACGGCACCCAGGAACCCGAGCCACCCCCGGCAGCACGAACCAGACGACGCCCGAACACACCGGAGGAACGAACCGCGACCTGATCCTCACCGGAACCACCGGCCAGGACCCCAACAAGACGGCCCATGGCCCGCTCATCCCACACCTCGGGAAGATCGACCAGACCACCCCACCGCCCAGGCGCCTCCAGGGCCGCAACCCGGCCCAGCCCCCACACCTGAGCCTGCACCGCAGACACCAGACGGTCGGACCGGCCCACACTCACCGCACCACGGGTCAGGCACCACAACGGCGCCTCCACCCCGGCATCACCCAACGCCTGCACCAGACCAGCCGTCGCCACGACCCCAGCGGACTCGTCCAGCGCAAGGAGAGAGACCACACCCGCGGCGGCTCGGGTGTCGGACAGCAGCTCGGCCAGCCCGGCACGGTCCGTACCCGGCTCGACCACCACCCGCCGAACCCCGGCACCACGGCCCGTCAGCGCCTCCACCACAGCCGTGTCATCCACACCGGCGGCGGGGACCACGAGCAGCCACTCCCCCGACAGCCGCACACCGGACGCGACCGCGACCGCGTCCGTCAACGGCTTCCACGACACCCGGTAGCGCCAGCCGTCGGACTCCGGCTGCACGACCGGGTCCCCGCCGCGTCGGGCGAGCACGGCTTCCGGCCAGTAGCGCCGGCGCTGGAAGGGGTACGTGGGCAGGTCGACCCGTACAGGGCCCGTTCCGTAGAGCGACTGCCAGTCGACGGAGATCCCGCGGACATGACTCTGGGCCAGCGCGGCCATGACCGTTTCGGTCTCGGCGCGGCCCTTCCGGATGGCGGGCACGAATGCGGCCGCTTCTTCGCCGACGCATGCCTGGCCGAGAGCCGAGAGGACGCCGTCGGGGCCGAGTTCGACGTACGTCGTCACTCCAGCGGCCTCCAGGGCCCGCACACCGTCAAGGAAGCGGACAGCTTCACGGACGTGCCGGACCCAGAACTCCGCCGACCCCATCTCGTCGGAGACGAGCGCACCGGTCAGGTTCGACACGACCGGAACGGCCGGGGCCGCGAAGGACAGCCCCTCCACCACCTGACGGAAGTCGTCCAGCATCCCGTCCATGTGCGGCGAATGGAACGCGTGGCTCACGGTCAGCCGCTTGCTCTTACGGTCCACGAACGCTCCCGCGACCGCGGTCACCGCGTCCTCGTCACCGGCGATCACCACCGACCGCGGTCCGTTGATCGCCGCGATGCTCACCCGGTCGGTCAGCAACGGCAGGACCTCGTCCTCCGAAGCCTCCACCGCGACCATCACACCGCCCACCGGCAGCGCCTGCATCAGCCGACCGCGGGCCGCGACGAGCGTGCACGCATCGTCCAGGGTCAGTACCCCGCCGACATGCGCGGCGGCGATCTCGCCGATCGAGTGCCCGGACAGGAAGTCCGGCCGCACACCCCAGCCCTCCAGGAGCCGGTACAACGCCACCTCGACGGCGAACAGGGCCGGCTGGGTGAACCGCGTCTCGTCTAGCAGAGCCGCGTCCGATCCGAACAGGACGTCCTTCAGGGGAATTTCGAGGTCGAGTCGAGCGCAGACGGCGTCCAGCGCGTCGGCGAACACCGGGTAGGCGTCGTACAGTTCACGCCCCATCCCCAGCCGCTGACTCCCCTGCCCCGTGAACAGGAAAGCCGTCTTCCCACCGACGGGCGAACCCTCGACCACTCCCGGCGCCGAGTCGCCGTCCGCCAGCGCGGCCAGGCCCGCCAGGAGACCCTCACGGTCCGCGGCCACCACCGCCGCACGCTCCTCGAACGTGGAACGGCCGGTCGCCAGGGTCCTGCCGACGTCAGACGGTCGGAGTTCGGGGTCCGCGAGGAGCCGTGCGCGCAGGCCGGCGGCCTGGGCCCGGAGCCCGGCGTCGCTCTTCGCCGAGATCACGACGGGCAGGGGCAGGTCGAGGGGGCCCGGATCCACGGATCCGGCGTCGTCCCGGCCGGCCTCCGCCTGCGCGGGGGCCTGCTCGATGATCGTGTGGGCGTTGGTGCCGCTGAACCCGAACGAGGAGACACCGGCGCGGCGCGGGCGGCCCGTTACGGGCCATTCCCGCTGCTCGGTCAGCAGGGTGATCTCGCCCGCCTCCCACTCCACGCGCGGCGAGGGCTCGTCGATGTGGAGGCTCTGCGGCAGGACTCCGTGCTGCATGGCCAGCACCATCTTGATCACGCCGGCGACACCGGCCGCGGCCTGGGTGTGACCGATGTTCGACTTGATCGAGCCCAGCAGCAGCGGCTGATCGGCCGACCGGTCCTGGCCGTACGTGGCCAGCAGCGCCTGTGCCTCGATCGGGTCGCCGAGGGTGGTGCCCGTGCCGTGGGCTTCGACCGCGTCGACGTCGGCGGCCGACAGTCCGGCGCTCGCGAGGGCGGCTCGGATCACGCGTTGCTGCGAGGGCCCGTTGGGGGCGGTGAGCCCGTTGCTCGCACCGTCCTGGTTGACCGCCGAACCCCGTACCACCGCCAGGACCGGGTGCCCGTTGCGGCGGGCGTCCGACAGCCGCTCCACGAGCAGCATGCCGACACCCTCACCCCAGCCGGTACCGTCGGCACCCGCGGCGAACGCCTTGATGCGGCCGTCCTCCGCCAGCCCGCGCTGGCGGCTGAACTCGATGAACGTGCCGGGCGTCGACATGACGGTGACGCCGCCTGCCAGGGCGATCGAGCACTCGCCGTTGCGGAGCGCCTGGACCGCCCAGTGCAGGGCTACCAGTGAAGACGAGCAGGCGGTGTCGATGGTGACCGCCGGGCCTTCGAGTCCGAACACGTAGGACAGCCGGCCGGACACGACGCTGGCGGCGTTTCCCGTCCCCAAGTGTCCTTCGAGGCCCGCCGGTTCCTCCAGGAGCACGGAGAGGTAGTCCTGGCCGTTGGTTCCGACGAAGACACCGGCCTGGCTCCCGCGCAGCGTCGCCGGGTCGATCCCGGCCCGCTCGAAGGCCTCCCACGAGGTTTCCAGCAGCAGCCGCTGCTGCGGGTCCATGGCGAGGGCCTCGCGCGGCGAGATCCCGAAGAAGTCCGCGTCGAAGTCGGCGGCGTCGTAGACGAAGCCGCCTTCGCGGGCGTACGAGGTGCCCTGCGCGCCCGGGTCGGCGTCGTACAGGGCGTCGAGGTCCCAGCCGCGGTCCAGGGGGAGGTCCGAGATCGCGTCGGTGCCCGAGGCAAGGAGCTGCCAGAGGTCTTCCGGGGTACGGACTCCGCCGGGGAAGCGGCAGCTCATCGCGACGATCGCGATCGGGTCGTCGTCCTCCGCCGCCGTCGTGGTGGCCGGGCCGGTCACCGCGAGCTGTGTGCCGAGGAGTTCCGAATTCAGGTGGGCCGCGAGCGCGGCCGGTGTCGGGTAGTCGTAGACGAGCGTGGCCGGGAGGCGCAGCTCCGTGGCGGCGCCGAGCCGGTTGCGGAGTTCGACCGCGGTCAGCGAATCGAAGCCGATCTCGCGGAAGGCGCGTCCCGCCTCGATGTCCCGGGCGCCGGAGTGCCCCAGGACTTCGGCGACGTGCGTGCGCACGAGGTCGAGGAGGAACGGGTCGCGGTCGCCGGCGGAGAGGCCCCGCAGGTGGGCGACGAGTGACGAGCCGGCCCGGTCGGTACGGTCGCCCGTGGGCTCCGCACCGCGGGTGGCGGCCTCGGCCTCCGGCAGTTCGGTGAGGAGTTTTCCGGTGCGGACCGCCGTGAACCCGGGGACGAACCTCGCCCAGTCGAAGTCCGCGACGGTCAGGGCCGCTTCGTCCGAGCCGATGGCCTGGCGGAGGGCCGTGATGGCGAGCTCGGCGTTCATGGGCGGTACGCCGCCCCGGCGCATGCGGGCGTCCAGTGCCTCGTCGGCGGCCATGCCGCCTTCGGCCCAGGGACCCCATGCGAGGGAGGTCGCGGCCAGTCCGGCGGCACGCCGCTGCTCGGCCAGGGCGTCCAGGTAGGCGTTGGCGGCGGCGTAGTTGGCCTGTCCGGCCGCGCCGATCGTGCCGCTCACCGAGGAGAACAGTACGAACGCCGAGAGGTCGATGCCGAGTTCGGCCGTGAGCTCGTGCAGGTGCAGGGCGGCGGTCGCCTTGGCGCGGAGCACGCTCTCGAAGCGTTCGGGTGTCAGGGCGTCGAGGATTCCGTCGTCCAGCACACCGGCCGTGTGCACGACCGCCGTGAGCCCGGTGGCTTCGGCGGCCAGCAGCGTCCGCAGGGCATCACGGTCGGAGACATCGCAAGCGGCCACCGACACGTCCACACCCTGCCCGGCCAGTTCCGTGACCAGCTCGGCAGCACCAGGAGCCTCCGCGCCCCGGCGGCTGGTCAGCACCAGCCGCTCGGCACCCGCTCCGACCAGCCAACGGGCCACCCGACCACCCAGCGCACCCGTACCACCGGTCACCAGCACCGTCCCCGACGGCACCCAGGAGCCGGAGGCCCCGACCGCACGAACCAGACGACGCCCAAAGACCCCGGAGGAACGAACTGCGACCTGATCCTCACCAGAACCGCCGGACAGGACCCCGACCAGACGGCCCATGGCACGCCCGTCCCACACCTCGGGAAGATCGACCAGACCACCCCAACGCCCAGGCGCCTCCAGAGCCACCACCCGACCCAGCCCCCACACCTGAGCCTGCACCGCAGACACCAGACGATCCGACCGGCCCACACTCACCGCACCACGCGTCAGGCACCACAACGGCGCCTCCACCCCGGCATCACCCAACGCCTGCACCAGACCAGCCGACGCCACAACCCCAGCGGACTCGTCCAAGGCCAGCAGCGACACCACACCCGCCACCGTACCGGCAGCCACCAGCAGCTCGGCCAGCCCGGCACGATCCGTACCCGGCTCGACCACCACCCGCCGAACCTCGGCACCACAGCCGGCCAGGGCGTCCACAACGGCCACGTCGTCCACCCCGGCCGGGGACACGACCAGCCACGCCCCGGACAGTCGCGCACCCGAGGAAGTGACATCCGTGAGCGGCTTCCAGGACACCCGGTAGCGCCAGCCGTCGACCTCCGACTGCTCCTGGCTCTGCCGGCGCCATGCCGACAGGGCGGGGACGAGCTCGCTGAAGCGGGCGTCGTCGGCCACCTCCAGTTCGGTCGCCAGGGACGTGAGGTCGCCGCGCTCCACCGCTTCCCAGAACCGGGCGTCCGCCACGTCGGCCGCCGGGGCGGCTACGGGGCTGCCGTCCGACCGGATCGTCTCCGGCCAGTAGCGCTGCCGCTGAAAGGCGTACGTCGGCAGTTCCACCCGGCGTGCACCCGAACCGGCGTAGAGAGCGGGCCAGTTCACATCCACACCGCGTACGTGGGCGAGGGCCAGAGCGGTGACGACCGTCTCCGCCTCATCGCGCCCGGCACGCAGCACCGGTACGAACGCGGCATCCACGTCACCCGACACGCAGTCCTGGGCCAGTGCGGACAGCACCCCGTCCGGGCCCAGTTCCACGAACGTGGTCACACCGGCCGTCTCCAGGGCGCGCACACCGTCCAGGAAGCGGACCGCTTCCCGGACGTGCCGGACCCAGAACTCCGCCGAACCCATCTCGTCGGTGACGGCGGTGCCGGTGAGGTTCGAGACGACCTGGATGCGCGGCGCGGCGAAGGACAGGCCTTCCACCACCCGGCGGAAGTCGTCGAGCATGCCGTCCATGTGCGGGGAGTGGAAGGCGTGGCTGACGGTCAGCCGCTTGGTCTTGCGGCCCTGCGCCTCGAAGGTCGTGGCGATCGCGGCCGCAGCGTCCTCGTCACCGGCGATCACGACCGACAGCGGTCCGTTGACGGCGGCGATGCTCACCCGGTCGGTCAGCAGCGGCAGGACCTCGTCCTCCGAAGCCTGCACCGCGATCATCGCGCCACCGGACGGCAGCGCCTGCATCAGCCGGCCGCGCGCCGCGACCAGCGTGCACGCGTCGTCCAGCGAGAACACCCCGGCCACGTGCGCGGCGACGATCTCACCGATCGAATGCCCCGACAGGAAGTCCGGTCGCACACCCCACGATTCGAGGAGTCGGAACAGGGCCACCTCCACGGCGAACAGCGCGGGCTGCGCGTACTCCGTCCGGTCCAGCAGACCGGCGTCCGCGCCGAACAGCACGTCCTTCAGCGGCAGTTCGAGGCCTTGGAAGCGTTCGCAGACCGCGTCCAGGGCATCCGCGAACACCGGGTACGCGGCGTACAGTTCGCGCCCCGCGCCCAGGCGCTGGCTGCCCTGGCCGGTGAAGAGGAAGGCGAGCCCGCCCGCGGTCACCGTGCCCTGGAGCAGCCCCGGTACCCGCTCTCCGGCGGCGAGGGCCGCCAGGCGGGCGACGAGGGTTTCGCCGTCCGTCGGTTCACCGATCACCACCGCGCGGTGTTCGAGGGCGGCGCGGTGCGTGGCGAGGGTGTGGCCGAGGTCGAGTGCTCCGCGCCCTCCGGGTACGGCCACCGCGTCGGCCGCGGTCGGGCGCAGTCGGTCCGCCTGGGCCCGCAGGGCGGCCTCGGTGCGGCCGGAGACGAGCCACGGCAGCACCGGGAGACCAGCTCCCGACGGGGCCTGCGGCGTGGTGTCCGTGTGCTGCGGTGCCTGTTCGAGGACGGCGTGGGCGTTGGTGCCGCTGTAGCCGAACGAGGAGACGCCGGCCCGGCGGGGACGGCCGGTCTCGGGCCACTGGCGCCGCTCGGTCAGGAGCTCGATGTCGCCGGCCGACCAGTCCACGAAGGGGGTCGGCTCGTCGACGTGCAGGGTCTGCGGGAGCACCCCGTGCCGCATCGCCATGACCATCTTGACGACGCCGGCGACACCGGCGACGGCCTGCGTGTGCCCGATGTTCGACTTGACGGAGCCGAGCAGCAGCGGACGGTCCTCGGGGCGGCCCTGGCCGTACGTGGCCAGCAGGGCCTGGGCCTCGATCGGGTCCCCGAGCCGGGTGCCCGTGCCGTGCGCCTCCACGGCGTCGACGTCCCCTGCGCTGAGCCCGGCGTCGGCGAGGGCCTCGCGGATGACGCGCTGCTGTGAGGGGCCGTTGGGGGCGGTGAGGCCGTTGCTGGCGCCGTCCTGGTTGACGGCCGTGCCCCGGACGACCGCGAGGACCGGGTGTCCGTTGCGGCGGGCGTCGGACAGCCGCTCCAGGAGCAGCAGGCCGACGCCTTCGGACCAGACGGTGCCGTCGGCGGCCGCGGCGAAGGCCTTGATGCGGCCGTTCTCCGCGAGGCCGCGCTGGCGGCTGAACTCGGTGAACGCGCCGGGCGTGGACATGATGGTCACCGCGCCCGCGAGCGCCATCGCGCATTCCCCCCGGCGCAGGGCCTGGGCGGCGAGGTGCAGGGCGACGAGCGAGGAGGAGCAGGCCGTGTCGAGGGTGACCGCGGGCCCCTCCAGGCCGAACGTGTAGGAGAGGCGGCCGGAGACGACGCTGGCCGCGTTGCCGGTGCCGAGGTGGCCTTCGAGGCCGTCGACGTCGTCCAGCCACAGCTGGAGGTAGTCCTGGGCGTTGGAGCCGACGAACACGCCGGTGCGGCTGCCGCCGAGGGCGGTCGGGTCGATGCCGGCGCGCTCGAACGTCTCCCAGGCCGTTTCCAGCAGCAGCCGCTGCTGGGGGTCCATGGCGAGGGCTTCGCGCGGGGAGATCCCGAAGAACGCGGCGTCGAAGTCGGCCGCCTCGTGCAGGAAGCCGCCCTCGCGGAGGTAGCTGGTGCCCTCGCGGTCGGGGTCGTCGCTGTACAGGGTGTCGAGGTCCCAGCCGCGGTCGGCGGGGAAGGCGGTGATGCCGTCGCGGCCCTCGGCGAGCAGCTGCCACAGGTCTTCGGGGGAGGTGATGCCGCCGGGGAAGCGGCAGCTCATCGCGACGATGGCGATCGGGTCGTCGTCCTCGGCGGGTCCGCTGGCGGCGCCCGCCGCCACGTCCGTGCCGGTGGCGGTGTCGTCCGGGAGGTCGCCGACGATCTCCTGGCGCAGGTACTGGGCCAGGGCGGTCGCCGTCGGGTAGTCGAAGACGAGGGTGGCCGGCAGGCGGCGGCCGGTGGCGTCGCCGAGCAGGTTGCGCAGTTCGACGGCGGTGAGCGAGTCGAAGCCCAGCTCCTTGAAGGAGCGGCCCGGTTCGACGGAGGCGGCGCCCGGGTAGCCGAGCGCGGCCGCGACCTGCTTGCGGACCAGGTCGAGCAGCGTGCGGTCCTGTTCGGCGGACGGGAGGCCGGCCAGGCGCTGCCGCAGCCCGGACGCGCCCGTAGCGGCGGCCGTGCCGCCCGCGGACCGGCGGGCGGGAACACGTACGAGCCCGCGGAGCAGCGGGGAAAGGGTGCCGGCCCGGGCCTGCGTGCGCAGGCCCGCGAGGTCGACGCGCATCAGGGCGGGGACGGTCTCGTCGATGCGGTGGACGAGGTCGAAGAGGCCGAGGCCCTCTTCGGAGGTGAGCGGGGGCAGTCCGCCGCGGGTCATGCGGCTGATGTCGGTGTCGGTGAGGCTGCCTGCCATGCCCGCGCCGTCGGCCCACAGGGTCCAGGCCAGGGAGGTGGCGGGGAGTCCGAGGGAGCGGCGGTGCTGGGCGAGCGCGTCGAGGAACACGTTGGCCGCGGCGTAGTTGCCCTGTCCGGCGCCGCCGAGGAGGCCGCCGACGGACGAGAACAGCAGGAACGCGGAGAGGTCGAGGTGCCGGGTCAGCTCGTGGAGGTGGCAGGCCGCGTCGGCCTTGGGGCGCAGTACGGCCGACAGGCGTTCGGGGGTGAGCGAGGTGATCACGCCGTCGTCGAGGACTCCGGCGGTGTGGACGACAGCGCCGAGCGGGTGCGCGGCGGGTACCGCGTCCAGTACGGCGGCCAGCGCGTCACGGTCGGCGACGTCGCACGCGGCCCAGGTCACCGAGGCTCCCGCGGCGGCGAGTTCGGCTTCGAGCCGCTGTGCGCCGGGGGAGGATCCGCCGCGGCGGCCGACGAGCAGCAGGTGGCGTACGCCGTGCTCGGCGACGAGACGGCGGGCGATCAGACCGCCGAGGAGGCCGCCGGCGCCGGTGATCAGCACGGTCGACCCGGGCGCGTACGCCGGTCCGGCCGGGGCCGGGGCGTCGGTGCTGTCCCGGGCCACGCGGGTGAGGCGCGGCACGTGGACGGTTCCGGCACGTACGGCGAGCTGCGGCTCGCCCGCCGCGACGGCCGTGGCGAGGGCGGCGGGCAGGGCGCGTACGGAGTCCTCGGCGCCGTCGGTGTCGAGGAGCAGCAGCCGGTCGGGGTGCTCGGCCTGCGCGGAGCGCAGCAGGCCGCGGACGGCCGCGTGGGCCGGGTCGGTGAGCGTGTCGGCGGCCGTACCGGTGTCGCCGGCCTCGACGGCGCCGCGGGTCAGGACGACCAGGCGGGTGGTGGCGAAGCGGTCGTCGCCGGTGAAGGGTGCTTCGCCCAGCCAGGTCCTGGCGAGGGCGAGGGCGTGGTGGGCAGCCCGGTGGACCGCCTCGGCGGACAGTTCCGGGGCCGGGCCGTCCTCGGGGGTGGCGGCCTGGCCGTAGGCCGCGAACACGGCGTCGGGCACGGGCGCTCCGGCGTCGACCGCCGCCGCGAGCCCGGCCAGGTCGGCGTATACGGCGATGTTCTCCGTGCCTACGCCGGTGCCGGTGCCGGTGCCGGTGCCGGTGCCGGTGCCGGTGCCGGTGCCGGTGCCGGTGCCGGTGCCGGTGAGGAGGGCGGCCGGAACCCGCGTCCCGAGGACCGCCCAGTGGTCGCCGCCGGACGCCGTGCCGGGACCGGCGGGGGCGGGCAGTGCCGTCCACTCGGTCCGGAACACCGACTCGTGGTGGGCGGTGCGTGCCGCCTGGACCTGTTCGGCGGACACGGTCCGCAGGACGAGCGAGTCGACGGTCGCGACGGGCGCGCCCGTCGCGTCCGCGATCTCCAGGCGTACGCCGCCGGTTCCCTTCGGGGTCAGGTGCACGCGCAGGGCGTCGGCCCCGGCGGCGTGGAGGGTCACTCCGCTCCAGGCGAACGGGAGCCGGCCCTCGCCCTCGGTGCCGCCCAGGACGCCGAGGCCCAGCGTGTGGAGGGCGGCGTCCAGGAGGGCGGGGTGGAGGCCGAAGTCACCTGCGGCGGCGGCGAATTCCTCGGGGAGCCCCACCTCGGCGTACACGCTGTCGCCGTGCCGCCAGGCGGCGGTGAGGCCGCGGAACGCCGGTCCGTAGCCCATGCCGACTTCGGCGAGGTCGGCGTAGAGGCTGTCGGTGGCGAGGGGCTCGGCACCCGCCGGGGGCCACTGCCCGGACGTGAACCGCTGCGCGGCCGGGACGGCGGGTCCGTGGGTCAGTACGCCGGCGGCGTGGCGGGTCCAGGGCTCGTCGGCCGTGCTGTCCTTCGGGCGGGAGGAGAGGGTGAAGGCGCGCCGGCCCGAACCGTCGGCGTCGGGTGCGCTCACGTGCATCTGTAGCTGTACGCCGCCCCGTTCGGGCAGGACGAGCGGTGCTTCGAGCGTCAGTTCCTCGACGACGTCGCAGCCGACCTGGTCACCGGCCCGTACCGCCAGGTCCACGAAGGCCGTGCCGGGGAGCAGGACGCTGTCCATGACCTTGTGGTCGGCGAGCCAGGGGTGGGTGGTGGGTGACAGCAGGCCGGTGAAGAGGAAGCCCTCGGAGTCGGCGAGGGCGACGGCCGCGCCGAGCAGGGGGTGCGCTGCCTCGTCGAGTCCCGCCGCGCCCACGTCGCCGGTCCGGGCTCCCGGGCCGATCCAGTAGCGCTGCCGTTGGAAGGGGTAGGTGGGCAGGTCGACGCGGCGGGCGCCGGTCCCCGCGAAGAATCCCTGCCAGTCGACACGGACACCGTGCACATGAGCCCGCGCGAGCGCGGCGACGACCGCCTCCGCCTCAGGACGCCCCTTGCGGAGCAACGGCACGAACACGGCGCCGTCCTGCGCGACACAGCCCTGAGCCAGCGCGGACAGTACCCCGTCCGAACCCAGCTCGACGAACGCACTGACTCCGGCCGCCTCCAGAACACGGACACCATCCAGGAACCGGACCGCCTCGCGGACGTGCCGGACCCAGAACTCCGCCGAACCCATCTCGTCCGACACCAGGCCACCGGTCAGGTTCGACACCACCGGGATCACCGGCACGGCGAAGGACAACCCCTCCACCACCTGACGGAAGTCGTCCAGCATGCCGTCCATGTGCGGCGAATGGAACGCGTGACTGACCGTCAGCCGCTTGGTCTTGCGGCCGGGGAAGGACTCCGCGACCGCGGTCACCGCGTCCTCATCACCCGCGATCACCACCGACCGAGGGCCGTTGACCGCAGCGATACTCACCCGGTCCGTCAGCAGCGGCAGGACCTCGTCCTCCGACGCCTCCACCGCGACCATCACACCACCGGACGGCAACGCCTGCATCAGCCGACCACGCGCAGCCACCAACGTGCACGCGTCCTCCAGCGACAACACCCCGGCCACATGCGCGGCCGCGACCTCACCGATCGAATGCCCCGACAGGAAGTCCGGCTTCACACCCCACGATTCGAGCAGTCGGAACAGCGCCACCTCGACGGCGAACAACGCCGGCTGCGCATACTCCGTCCGGTCCAGAAGCTCGGCATCGTCTCCGAACAGCACGTCCATCAGCGGCAGTTCCATGCGCTCGCACACCGCGTCCAGGGCGGCCGCGAACACCGGGTAGGCGTCGTACAGTTCACGGCCCATGCCCAGCCGCTGGCTCCCCTGCCCCGTGAACAGGAAAGCCGTCTTCCCACCGACGGGCGAACCCTCGACCACTCCCGGCGCCGAGTCGCCGTCCACCAGCGCGGCCAGGCCCGCCAGCAGACCCTCACGGTCCGCGGCCACCACCGCCGCACGCTCCTCGAACGCGGCCCTGCCGACGGCCAGCGAGCGGGCGGTGTCGACGGGGCTCTGCGCGGGGAGTTCCCCGGCGTGCGCGAGGAGGCGCTCCGCCTGCTCGCGCAGGGCGTCGCGGGTCTTCGCCGACAGGAGCCACGGCACGGCCGGCGGGTTCGGCCGCGCGGCCCCGTCGGGCCGCTCCGGTGCACGGTCGGTTTCGGGGGCCTGCTCGATGATCGTGTGGACGTTGGTGCCACTGACGCCGAACGCCGAGACGCCGACCCGGTACGGGCGCCCGGTCTCCGGCCAGGCCCGCTGCTCGGTGAGCAGGGAGACCGCGCCGGCCGACCAGTCGACGTGCGTGGTGGGCTCGTCCACGTGCAGGGTCTTGGGCAGTACGCCGTGCCGCATCGCCATGACCATCTTGATTATCCCGGCGACGCCGGCGGCGTTCTGGGTGTGGCCGATGTTCGACTTGAGGGAGCCCAGCCACAGCGGCCGGTCCGCCGGCCGGTCCTGCCCGTACGTGGCGAGCAGCGCCTGCGCCTCGATCGGGTCGCCCAGGGTCGTGCCCGTGCCGTGGGCCTCGACGGCGTCGACGTCGGCGGCGGTCAGGCGGGCGCCTTCGAGGGCCTGCCGGATGACGCGCTGCTGGGCGGGTCCGTTGGGGGCGGTCAGGCCGTTGCTGGCGCCGTCCTGGTTGACGGCGGAGCCGCGGACGACGGCCAGGACGCGGTGGCCGTTGCGGCGGGCGTCCGAGAGGCGTTCCACCAGCAGGACGCCGACGCCCTCCGACCAGCCGGTGCCGTCGGCCGCTTCGGCGAAGGACTTGCAGCGGCCGTCGGCCGACAGGCCGCGCTGGCGGCTGAACTCGACGAAGACGTCCGGGCCGGCGAGGACGGTGACGCCCGCGGCCAGGGCCAGCGAGCACTCCCCCTGGCGCAGGGCCTGGACGGCCATGTGCAGGGCGACGGACGAGGACGAGCAGGCCGTGTCGATGGTGGCGGCGGGGCCTTCGAGGCCGAACACGTAGGCGAGGCGGCCGGAGACCACGCTGGAGGCGGTGCCGGTGAGGAGGTGGCCCTCGACTCCGTCGGGCAGGTCGTAGGAGCCGGCCCCGTAGGCGTTGGCGGACGCGCCGACGAAGACGCCGGCGCGGCTGCCGCGCAGGGTCGCCGGGTCGATCCCGGCCCGTTCGAAGACCTCCCAGGTGGTCTCCAGCAGCAGGCGCTGCTGCGGGTCCATGGCGAGGGCTTCGCGCGGGGAGATGCCGAAGAAGGCGGGGTCGAACTCGGGTGCCTCGTAAAGGAATCCGCCGTCGCGGGCGTACGTGGTTCCGGGGTGGTCGGGGTCGGGGTCGTACAGCGACTCGATGTCCCAGCCGCGGTCGGCGGGGAAGCCGGAGATGGCGTCGCCGCCGCTCTCGACTAGCTTCCACAGGTCCTCGGGTGAGCGGACTCCGCCGGGGAAGCGGCAGCTCATGCCGACGATCGCGATCGGTTCGCGCGCGGCGTCGGTGAGCTCCTGGTTCCGGCGGCGCAGCCGCTCGGTTTCCTTGAGGGAGGCCCGCAGCGCTTCAACGACTTTTTCGTTCGGGGTGGTCATCACTTACTCCGCACTTCGGGCACGTCAAGAGTTGCTGTTGCTGGTGGTGGTGTCGGCGGGGGCGCCGTCGTCGATGCCTCCGTCGTCGATGCCGCCGCCGTCGAGGGCGAGGTCGAGGAGGTCCTGGAGGTCCATCGTGTCGATGGACCCGCCGGTGTCGGTGTCTTCCTGACCGGGTCCCGTGGCCGGGGTGTCCGGTCCGGCGAGCCGCAGGAGGGTGTCGAGGAGTCCCGCTTCGCGGATCCGGCCCAGGGGGATGGTGGCGAGGGTCCGGCGCAGTTCCACGTCCTGCGGGTCGGTGTCGAGGTCCGCCGCGTTCGGGCCGGCGGTACCGGCGGCGCCGTCGGGGAAGAGGGCGCGCAGCAGGTGGCGGGTCAGGGCCTGCGGGTTGGGGTAGTCGAAGACGAGGCTGGACGGCAGGCGCAGGCCGACCGCGGCGCCGAGGCGGTTGCGGAGTTCGACCGCGGTCAGTGAGTCGAAGCCCAGGTCCTTGAAGGCCCGGTCCGGTGCGACGGCGTCCGCGGACGGGTGGCCGAGCGCCGTCGCCGCGTGCTCGCGCACGAGGTCGAGGAGCGCGGTGTCCCGGTCGTCCCCGGACAGTGCGGCCAGCCGGCCGAGGACCGCCGCGGACGGGTCCGCGTGCTCTGTGGTGCCGGCGGCCGCGGCCTCCTCGCGGAGGGCGCCGCGTACTTCGGGCAGGTCGGCGATGAGCGGGCGGGGGCGCGCCGCCGTGAACAGCGGTGCGAACCGTGCCCAGTCGACGGAGGCCACGGTCACCGCGGCGTCCCGGCCTGCGAGGGCACGTTCCAGGGCCAGCAGGTTCGTCGCGGGGTCCACGGGCGGCAGTCCGCGCCGGCTGAGCTGCTCCTCCGCGTCGCCCTCGGCGGCCATGCCGCCGTCGGCCCACGGTCCCCAGGCGATCGCCGTGGCGGCGAGCCCGCGGGCCGCGCGGCGTTCCGCGAGCGCGTCGAGGAAGGTGTTCGCGGCGGCGTAGGCCCCTTGGCCGCCGCTGCCCCAGGTGCCGGCGATGGACGAGAAGAGGACGAACGCGTCGAGGGAGTCGGGTGCGTCGAACAGTGCGTCGAGGTGCACGGCCCCGGCGGTCTTGGCGGTGACGACCCGGGCGAAGCCGGGCAGGTCGGCGCCCGTGCCGGGCGGCTGGGAGACGCCCGCGGCGTGCACCACGGCGCGTACCGGGGTGCCGTCGGCCGCCAGGCCCGCGACGAGTGCCTCCAGCGCGTCCCGGTCGGTGACGTCGCAGGCGGCCAGGGTGACGGCCGCGCCGAGCGCTTCGAGTTCCGTACGTGCCTCGGCGGCCCCGGGCGCGTCCGGGCCGCTGCGGCTGACGAGTACGAGGTGCCGTGCGCCGCGTTCGGCGAGGCGCCGGGCGACGTGGCGGCCGAGCGCGCCGGTGCCTCCGGTGATGAGGACCGTGCCGCGCGGGGTCCAGCCGGGTTCGGGGCGGGTGCCGGGCGGGGTGGCGCGTACGAGGCGTCGTACGAGCGTGCCCGCGGGGCGGACGGCGAGCTGGTCCTCGTCGCCGGCGCCGGTGAGGATGCCCGGCAGGCGGGACAGGACGCGTTCGTCGTACGCCTCGGGCAGGTCGACGAGTCCGCCCCATCGGTCGGGGTGCTCCAGGGCGATCACCCGGCCCAGGCCCCATACCTGCGCCTGGGCGGCGCCGCCGAGCGTGTCGGTGGGGACGGCGGCGACGGCGTCGCGGGTGATGCACCACAGGGGTGCCCCGGCGCAGTCGGCCGGCGCGTCCGGGCCGGTGAGTACGGAGGTGAGGGCGGCGGTGAGGGCGAGTCCGGCGGGTACCCCCGGGTGTTCGGGGTGCGGCCGCTCGTCGAGTGCCAGGAGCGACAGGACGCCGGTGACCGGTCCGGTGGCCGTCACGGTGGCCGTCGCGGTGGCCGCTGCTTCGCGCAGCCGTTCGTCCAGGCGGGCGCGCAGGGCGGCCGGGTCGCCGTGGGTGACGTCGAGCGGGAGGGTGAGGAGCCGGGCCCCGGCTTCGCCGAGGCGGTCGGTCACCGTCCGGATCCAGGGGTCCTCCGTGTGCGCGGCGGGTACGGCGACCAGCCAGGTCCCGGTGGCCGTGTTCCCGTCCTGGCCGGACCACGGCTGCCAGGTGACGCGGTAGAGGAGGGAGTCGGCCTGCGTCTGTGCCTGCTGGTCGCGGCGCCATGCGGAGAGTGCGGGCAGGGCGGCGCTGAGCGGCTGGTCCCCGTCGACGGCGAACTCGTCGGCGAGGGCGGCGAGGTCGGCCCGGTCGACGACGTCCCAGAACCGGGCGTCGGTCTCGTTCCCGGTGGCGCCGGCCTCCGTCCCGCCGTCGCGCGCGGCGGCGGGCTCGGGCCAGTAACGCCGGGTCTGGAAGGGGTAGGTGGGCAGGTCGACGCGCTGTGCGCCGGTACCGGCGAAGTGCGCGGCCCAGTCGACGCCGACGCCCTGCGTGTGCGCCCTGCCGAGCGCGGCGATCAGCACCTCGGTTTCGGGACGGCCGGATCGCAGGACCGGTACGAAGGCCGCGCCTTCACCGGTGACGCAGTCCTGGGCGAGTGCGGACAGGACGCCCTCGGGGCCGAGTTCGAGGTAGGTGGTGGCCCCCGCGGCCTCCAGGGCGCGGATGCCGTCGAGGAAGCGGACCGCTTCGCGGACGTGGCGGACCCAGAAGTCCGCCGAACCCATCTCGTCGGAGACCAGGGCCCCGGTCAGGTTCGACACGACCGGAATGCGCGGGGCCTGGTAGGTGAGTTCCTCGGCCACCTTCCGGAAGTCGGCCAGCATTCCGTCCATGTGCGGGGAATGGAACGCGTGACTGACGGCCAGCCGCTTGGTCTTGCGGCCGGGGAAGGACTCCGCGACCGCGGTCACCGCGTCCTCGTCACCCGCGACGACCACCGACCGCGGGCCGTTGACCGCGGCGACGCTCACCCGGTCCGTCAGCAGCGGCAGGACCTCGTCCTCCGACGCCTCCACCGCAACCATCACACCACCGGACGGCAACGCCTGCATCAGCCGACCACGCGCCGCGACCAGCATGCACGCGTCCTCCAGCGAGAACACCCCGGCCACGTGCGCGGCCGCGATCTCACCGATGGAGTGCCCCGACAGGAAGTCCGGCCGCACACCCCACGATTCGAGCAGTCGGAACAGCGCCACCTCGACGGCGAACAGCGCGGGTTGCGCGTACTCCGTCCGGTCCAGCAGACCGGCGTCCGCGCCGAACAGCACTTCCTTCAGGGGCAGTTCGAGTTCCTGGAAGCGTTCGCAGACCGTGTCCAGCGCGGCGGCGAACACCGGGTGCGCCGCGTACAGTTCGCGCCCCATGCCCGGCCGCTGGCTTCCCTGGCCGGTGAAGAGGAACGCCGGCCCCCCACCGGACACCGTCCCGCGGACGACGCCCGTGGGCTGTTCGTCGGCGGCGAGGGCGGCGAGCGCGTGCAGGACGCCCTCGCGGTCGACGGCGGTGAACGCGGCGCGGTGCTCGTGGCCCGCGCGGCCGGTGGCCAGGGAGTAGGCGAGGTCCACGAGGCCGGAGCCGTCCTCGGCGATCACGGCTCGGGCCGCGGGGAGCAGTTGTGCCGCCTGGGCGCGGAGCGCCTGCGGGCTCCGCGCCGACAGGACGTACGGGACGGGTCCCGCGGCCGCGGTCGTCGGCGTCGGCCGGTCCGTGGGCTCCGGGGCCTGCTCGATGATCGTGTGGGCGTTGGTGCCGCTGACGCCGAACGAGGAGATGCCGGCCCGGCGCGGGTGGCGGGTCTCGGGCCACGCCGTGGCCTCCGTCAGCAGGGTGATGTCGCCCGCCGTCCAGTCGACGTGCGGGGTCGGCTCGTCCACGTGCAGGGTCTGCGGAAGCACCCCCTCCCGCATCGCCATGACCATCTTGATGATCCCGGCGACACCGGCAGCGGCCTGCGTGTGACCGATGTTCGACTTCACCGAGCCCAGCAGCAGCGGCCGGTCCTCCGGCCGGTCCTGCCCGTACGTCGCCAGCAGCGCCTGCGCCTCGATCGGGTCCCCGAGCCGGGTCCCCGTACCGTGCGCCTCCACCGCGTCCACCTCGGCGGCCGACAGCCCGGCACTCGCGAGAGCGGCCCGGATGACCCGCTGCTGCGACGGACCGTTCGGAGCCGTCAGACCGTTGCTCGCACCGTCCTGGTTGACCGCCGAACCCCGTACCACCGCCAGCACCGGGTGCCCGTTGCGGCGGGCGTCCGACAGCCGCTCCACGAGCAGCATGCCGACACCCTCGCCCCAGCCCGTACCGTCCGCCGCGCCGGCGAAGGCCTTGCAGCGGCCGTCGGGCGCGAGGCCGCCCTGGTGGCTGAACTCGCTGAACGTCCCGGGTGTGGACATGACGGTCACGCCGCCCGCGAGGGCCATGGTGCACTCGCCCTGCCGCAGTGCCTGGACGGCCCAGTGCAGGGCGACCAGGGACGACGAGCAGGCCGTGTCGACGGTGACCGCCGGGCCCTCCAGGCCCAAGGCGTAGGAGACGCGTCCCGAGACGACGCTGCCCGCGTTGCCGGTCATCACGTGGCCGAGGAGGCCGTCCAGGTCGCCGGACCTTTCCAGCTGGGCGTCGTAGCCGCCGGACGAGGCGCCGACGAAGACGCCGGCCCGGGTGCCGCGCAGCGACGACGGGTCGATGCCCGCCCGTTCGAACGCCTCCCAGGACGTTTCCAGCAGCAGGCGCTGCTGCGGGTCCATGGCGAGGGCCTCGCGGGGTGAGATCCCGAAGAAGTCGGCGTCGAAGGAGTCGGCGTCGTAGAGGAAGCCGCCCTCGAAGGTCCGGTCGCCGTCCTGCCCGGCGTACAGCTCGCCGAGGTCCCAGCCGCGGTTGCCGGGGAGTCCGGCGATCGCGTCGCCTCCGGACTCCACGAGCCGCCACAGTTCGTCGGCGCTGCGGACGCCGCCGGGGTACCGGCAGCTCATGGCGATGATCGCGACGGGGTCGTCGGCGCCGCCCGCGGCCGCCGCGGTGCCGTGCGAGTCCTGCGCTTCCGGCTCGTCGGCTTCACCGAGGAGTTGGGTGCGCAGCTGCCGTGCGAGCGCCGTGGGCGAGGGGTGGTCGAAGACGAGCGTCGTGGCCAGGCGCAGTCCGGTGGCGGTGGCGAGGCGGTTGCGCAGCTCGACGGCGGTCAGGGAGTCGAAGCCGAGGTCCTTGAACGCCTTGGCGGGCTCGACGGGTTCGGCGGAGCTGTGGCCGAGGACGGTGGCGGCCTGCGACCGTACGAGGTCCAGCAGGGTCCGGTCCTGTTCGGGGCGGGTGAGGCCGGTCAGCCGTTCGGCCAGCGGGGTGCCGGCGTCGGCGCGGGTGCGGGCGGTGCGGCGTCCGGCCGGGCCCAGGAGGTCCCGGAACACGGGGGCGACGGGGCCGGGCGCGGCGGCGGCGCGCAGGGCGGCCGGGTTCAGGCGGGCGGGGAGGAGAACGGGCCGGCCGGAGGCCAGCGCCGCGTCGAGCAGGGTCGTGCCGTCGGTGGCGGTGAGGGCGCCCATGCCGTGCTGTTCCATGCGGCGCAGCTGGGTCTCGTCCAGGGCGCCGGTGATGCCGCTGGCGTCGGCCCACAGGCCCCAGGCCAGGGCCGTGGCCGGCAGGCCCTGGTGGTGGCGGTACTGGGCGAGGGCGTCGAGGAAGACGTTGGCGCAGGCGTAGTTGGCCTGGCCGGCCGCGCCGAGGGTGCCGGCGATGGCGGAGAAGAGGACGAACGCCGTGACGGGCAGGTCGCGGGTCAGCTCGTGCAGGTGGAGGGCGGCGACGGCCTTCGGCCGCAGGACGGTGTCCAGGCGTTCGGGGGTGAGGGCGTCGATGACGCCGTCGTCGATGACGCCCGCCGTGTGGACCACGGTGGTGAGGGGGTGCTCGGCGGGGACCGCGGACAGGACGGCGGCCAGGGCGTCGCGGTCGGCGGCGTCGCACGCGGCCCAGGTGACGTCGGCGCCCAACGCGGCCAGTTCGGCGGTGCGTTCGGTGGCTCCCGGCGCGTCCTTGCCGTTCCGGCTGAGGAGCAGCAGGTGGCGTACGCCGTGGGCGGTGACCAGGTGGCGGGCGACGATCCCGGCGAGGGTGCCGGAGCCGCCGGTGATCAGGGCGGTGCCGTTCGCGTCGATGACGGCGGCGCGGGTGCCGTCCGGGCGGGTCGTGCCCGCCTCGGGCAGGAGCCCGTTTCCGGTCGTGCGGGTCCGGCGCAGCCGCGGCACGTGTACGGCTCCGTCGCGCAGCAGCAGTTCCGGCTCCCCGGAGGCGAGGGCCGCCGCGAGGAGGGCCGCCCCGGCCGGATCGGACAGGTCGTGGAGGTCGGCGAGGTCGGCGAGGTCGGCGAGGACGAACCGGCCGGGGTTCTCGGTCTCCGCGGAGCGCACCAGCCCGCGGACGGCGGCGTTCGGCAGGTCTCCGGCGGCTTCGCCGGGCCCGGCCACCGCTCCGTTGGTCACGACGACCAGGCGGGAGGCGTCGAACCGGCTGTCGGCCAGCCAGGCCCGCACCAGGGCGAGCGCCCGCTGCGCGGCCCCGCGCAGGGTGTCCGGTCCGGGCCCGGCGGGCTGCCGGGGGAAGGGGGCCAGGACGTACGCCGGCAGGGGTGCTCCGGCGTCGAGCGCCGCGCCCAGCTCCGCCAGGTCGGCGTAGCGGGCGGCAGGACCGGATCCGGGCGCGCCCAGCACGGCCCATCCGCCGGCGGGCTCGGCCGGGGCTGCGTCGGCGGCCGGCTGGCGCGGCGGCAGCGGGACCCAGTCGAGCTGGAACAGGGCCTCGCGCAGGACGGCTGGTACCGGCTGCGGGGCGGCGGCGGTGCCGGCGGTGTACGGCTGCGGGGCCAGCAGGCCGACGGTGGCCACCGGGTCCCCGAGGTCGTCGGCGAGGTCCAGGGCGAACGTCCCGTCGGCGGCGGGCCGGATGCGGACGCGCAGGGCTCCGGCGCCCACCGCGTGCAGGGCCACGTCCGACCAGACGCTGCCGGGTCCGACACCCGTGCCGTCGGCTTCCGGGGCCGCCAGTGCGAGCGCGGTGTGCGCGGCGGCGTCCAGCAGGGCCGGGTGCAGACCGAAGCCGGCCGCCCCGGGGGCGCTCTCGGGCAGGCGGACCTGCGCGAAGTACTCGCCGTCACGGTGCCAGGCGGCCTCCACGGTACGGAACAGCGGGCCGCGCACCGGGCCGTGGACGTCGTGGGGGACGTCGCCGTCGGCCGGGGTGTAGAGGTGGCCGATGTCGACGGGCTCCGCCCCGGTGGGCGGCCAGGCGGTGAGGTCGGACGGGGCGGCTGGCGTGGCGGGGGCGAGGACGCCCCGGGCGTGGCACGTCCACGCGGTTTCCGCCGCGTCCTCGTCCTCCGGGCGGGCCGACACGGTGAAGGTGTGACGGCCCTGCGCGTCGGGGTCCTCGACGAGCACCTGGACCCGTACGCCTCCCTCGGCGGGCAGCGCGAGCGGTGTGCCGAGGACCAGTTCCTCTACGTGCCCGCAGCCGGCCTGGTCGCCCGCGCGGACGGCGAGTTCGACGAACGCGGCGCCCGGCAGCACGGCCGTACCGGCCACGGTGTGGTCGGCGAGCCAGGGCTGGGTGCGCAGCGAGAGCCGGCCGGTGCACAGCACGCGGCCGGAGCCGGCCAGGGTGAGGGCCGCGCCGAGCAGCGGGTGCGCGGCCGGGTCGAGTCCGGCGACGCGTACGTCACCGGCCCCGTCGGTGGGCTCCAGCCAGTAGCGCTCGTGCTGGAAGGCGTAGGTGGGCAGGTCGACGCGCCGGGCTCCGGTGCCGGAGAAGTACGCCGACCAGTCGACGGTCGCGCCGCGGGTGTGGGCGCGGGCCAGTGCGGAGAGGGCCGTCTCGGGCTCGGGCCGGCCTCCGCGCAGGGCCGGGACGAAGACGGCGTCTTCGCGGGTGACGCAGTCCTGGGCGAGTGCGGACAGGACGCCGTCGGGGCCGAGTTCGACGTACGTGGTCACGCCGGCGGCCTCCAGGGCGCGTACGCCGTCGAGGAAGCGGACGGCCTCCCGGACGTGGCGGACCCAGAACTCCACCGACACCATCTCGTCCGAGACGAGGGCGCCGGTCAGGTTCGACACGACGGGGATGCGCGGGACCTCGTACGTGATCCGCTGTGCCACGCGGCGGAAGGCGTCGAGCATGCCGTCCATGCGGGGCGAGTGGGAGGCGTGGCTGACGGCGAGCCGCTTGGTCTTGCGGCCCTGTGCCGCGAACCGGTCGGCGATCGCGGTCGCGGGTGCCTCGTCGCCCGTGATGACCACGGAACGCGGGCCGTTGACGGCGGCGATGCCCACCCGGTCGGTCAACAGCGGCAGGACCTCGTCCTCCGACGCCTGGACGGCGATCATGGCGCCGCCGGCGGGAAGCTCCTGCATCAGGCGGCCCCGCGCGGCGACCAGCGTGCACGCGTCGTCCAGCGAGAACACCCCGGCCACGTGCGCGGCCGCGATCTCACCGACCGAATGACCGCACAGGAAGTCCGGCCGCAGGCCCCAGCTCTCCATCAGCCGGAACAGGGCGACCTCGATCGCGAACAGGGCCGGCTGGGTGTGGCCCGTACGGTCCAGCGGGTCCGGGTCGTCCCCGAACATGACCTCCTTCAGCGGCAGTTCGAGAAGCGGGTCCAGGCGTTCGCACACGGCGTCGAGCGCGGCGGCGAACACCGGCTGGGTCGCGTACAGTTCACGCCCCATACCGGGGCGCTGGCTGCCCTGGCCGGTGAACAGGAACGCGGTCCTGCCCTCGGCCACGGTGTCCGTGACCAGGTGTGCGGACTCCTCCCCGGAGGCGAGCGCGGCGAGGGCGGTGTCGAGGTCGGCGTCGGTGCGTCCCAGGAGCACCGCGCGGTGTTCCAGCGCGGCCCGGGTGGTGGCGAGCGAGTGCCCGAGGTCCAGGGCCGAGGCCTGGGCGGCCCCTCCGGCTCGGGCGGCGATCAGCCGGGCTGCCTGGGCGCGCAGCGCGGCGGCGCTCCGGCCCGACAGCGTCCAGGGCAGCACGGCGGGCCGGACGGCCTCCGCCGGCCCCGCGTTCCCCGCCGCACCGGCACCGGCACGGCCGGCTTCGGCGTCACCGTCACCGTCGCCGTCCGGGGCCTGTTCGAGGATGGTGTGCGCGTTGGTGCCGCTCACGCCGAACGCGGAGACGGCCGCGCGGCGCGGTGCCCCGGTCTCCGGCCACGCCATGGGCTCCGTGAGCAGCGACACGGCTCCGCCCGACCAGTCGACGTCGGGGGTCGGCTCGTCGACGTGGAGGGTCTGCGGAAGCACCCCGTGGCGCATCGCCATGACCATCTTGATGATCCCGGCGACGCCGGCGGCGGCCTGGGTGTGCCCGATGTTCGACTTGAGGGATCCCAGACGGAGCGGTCGGCCGGCCGGCCGGTCCTGCCCGTACGTGGCGAGCAGCGCCTGCGCCTCGATGGGGTCCCCGAGCCGGGTGCCGGTGCCGTGGGCCTCGACGGCGTCGACCTCGGCGGCCGAGAGCCGGGCGCTCTCCAGCGCCTGGCGGATGACACGCTGCTGGGCGGGCCCGTTGGGGGCGGTCAGGCCGTTGCTGGCGCCGTCCTGGTTGACGGCGGAGCCGCGGACGACGGCGAGGACGGGGTGGCCGTTGCGGCGGGCGTCCGAGAGGCGCTCCACCAGCAGGACGCCGACGCCCTCGGACCAGCCGGTGCCGTCGGCGGCCGCCGCGAAGGACTTGCAGCGCCCGTCGGCGGCGAGGCCGCGCTGGCGGCTGAACTCGACGAACACGTCGGGGCTGGGCATCACGCACACGCCGCCGACCAGGGCGAGCGAGCACTCGCGCTGGCGCAGCGCCTGGGTGGCCCAGTGCAGGGCGACGAGGGAGGAGGAGCAGGCCGTGTCGACGGTGGCGGCGGGCCCTTCCAGACCGAGGGCGTAGCTGACCCGGCCGGACAGCACGCTCGTCGCACCACCCGTCAGCAGCAGCCCTTCGAGGCCTTCGGGGACCTCCCGCAGGTCGGCCCCGTACCCCATGGCGCCCGCGCCGATGTACACCCCGGTGCGGCTGCCGCGCACGGAGGCCGGATCGATGCCGGCCCGTTCGAACACCTCCCACGAGGTTTCCAGGATCTGGCGCTGCTGCGGGTCCATGGCGAGGGCTTCGCGCGGCGATATGCCGAAGAATCCGGGGTCGAAGAGGGTCGCGTCGGTGAGGAATCCGCCGCCGGTGTTGTAGAAGGTGCCCTTGCGGTCGGGGTCGGGGTCGGCGAGGGAGGCGATGTCCCAGCCGCGGTCGGCGGGGAATCCCGTGATGGCGTCACCGCCCTCGGAGACCAGCCGCCACAGGTCCTCGGGCGACCGTACTCCATCGGGGAAACGGCAGCTCATCGCGACGATGGCGATGGGCTCGTGGGCGTCCTCCTCTACCTCCTGGAGGCGGCGGCGGGTCCGCCGCAGCTCCGTGGTCATCCACTTCAGGTTTTCGAGAAGCTTTTCTTCGTTCACGCCGGCCACTGGAACGTCACCTCCTGGAGAAATGCGGAATGCATACGGGAATTCGGGTGGGGAATCAGATCCGGAATCGGATCGGGCATCGGATCGGGCATCAGTCAGGATTTTCCGAATTCGTTGTTGATGATGTCGAAGAGGTCCTCGGCGGACGCCGATTCGATGGCTGTTTCCTCGTCCTGCGGGGCCTGCGCGGCCCGTTCCGTCCTGTTCCAGTTCGCCAGGAGCGCTTCGAGGCGTGCCGTCACGCGGCCGCGTTCGGCGGCATCGTCCTCGGGGACCGACGAGAGGAGGAACTCCAGCTTGTCGATCTCGGCGAGGGCCGGGAGCGCGGGCGCCGCGTCCTCGCCGAGGAGTTCCGCCCGGACGTGTGCGGCGAGGGCGGCGGGCGTGGGGTGGTCGAAGACGAGGCTGGCGGGCAGGCGCAGTCCCGTGGCGGAGCCGAGGCGGGTGCGGAGTTCGACGGCGGTGAGGGAGTCGAAGCCCAGCTCCTTGAAGGCACGGCCCGCTTCCACGGTGGTGGCCCCGTCGTGTCCGAGGACCGCGGCGACGTGCGTACGGACCAGGCCGAGCAGGGTCCGTTCGGCCTCGTCGGCGCTCATCCCCCGCAGTTCGGCCGCCAGCCGGTCCGCCGCGCCGGCGATGTCGTCGCCTCCGTCGCCGCCTCGCTGTTCCCCGGCCGACAGGCGGCGTACCTCGGGGAGGTCCGCGATCAGCGGGCGCGGGCGGGCGGCGGTGAAGGCCGGTACAAACAGGTCCCAGTCGACGGCGGCGACCGTCACGGTCGTGTCGTCCGCGTCCAGCGCCTGCTGGAGCGCGGTGACCGACAGCTCGGGTGCCATCACGGGCAGGCCGCGGCGGCGCAGTTGGGCGGCCGCCTCGTCGTCGGCGACGAGACCGCCTCCGCCCCACGGCCCCCAGGCGACGGAGGTCGCCGTCAGGCCGTGGTCGCGGCGCCGCCGGGCCAGCGCGTCGAGGTGGGCGTTGGCCGCGGCGTAGGCGGCCTGGCCGCCGCTGCCCCAGACCCCGGCGATCGACGAGAAGAGGACGAAGGCGTCCAGTTCCGTGTCGCCGAGCAGCTCGTCGAGGTGCTCGGCGCCCGCGACCTTGGCGGCGAGGACGGCGGCGACGTCGTCCGGGCCGGTCTCGGCGAGCGGCGCGAACTGGCCGGCGCCCGCCGTGTGGAAGACGGCGGTCAGGGCCGGAACGGAGGGGTCGTCGCGAAGTCCGGCGAGGATCCGGCCGACGGACTGCCGGTCGGTCACGTCGCAGGCGACGGCCGTGGCCCGCGTTCCGAGCGCGGCGAGCTCCGCGACCAGGGCCTCCGCGCCGGGCGCCAGCGGCCCGCGCCGGCCGGCCAGCAGCAGGTGCTCGGCGCCGTTCGCGGCGAGCCAGCGGGCCACGTGCGCGCCGAGCGCACCCGTACCGCCGGTGACCAGGACGGTGCCGCGGGGCCGCCAGGGAGCACGCTCCGCCGCCGCGCCGCTTCCGGCGGTGGCGGCCGGGGCGGCGGCGTGCCCGATCCGGCGGACGAGGATTCCCGCGGAACGCACCGCGATCTGGTCCTCGTAGCCGTGCCCGGTTCCGTGCCCGGTTCCGTCTTCGGTTCCGCCGAGTGCGGCGAGCAGTTGGTCGAGCGCGCGCCCGTCCACGGTGGCGGGCAGGTCGACGAGACCGCCCCAGCGCTCGGGGTGCTCCAGGGCCACCACCCGTCCGAGTCCCCAGACCTGCGCCTGCGCGGCACTCCGGATCCGGTCGCCGGGCCCGGTCGCCACGGCTCCGGCGGTCACGCACCACAGCGGCGCGTCGACGTCGGCGTCACCGAGGGCCTGTACGAGGGTCCCGGTGAGCAGCAGCCCGGCCGGGGCGGCCGGATGCGCCGGGTGCGGAGCCTCGGCGAGCGCCAGCAGCGACAGCACGCCGTCGGCGCGGTCCTCGCCGAGCGCCGTACGCAGCCGCTCCGCCAGGTCGGCCCGGCCGGTCGTGGCCGCGTCCAGGACGACCTCCCGTACGTCCACGCCCTGCACCCGGAGCGCGTCCGCGATCCCGGGGATGCCGGGGACGTCGAGGTCGGCGCTCGCGGCGGTGACCAGGAGCCAGGTCCCGGAGGGACGGGTGGCGGCGGCCGGGCCGGCCGGCTGCTTCCAGGTGACCTCGTAGCGCCAGCCGTCGACGACCGACCGGTCCGCGCGCTGCCGCCGCCAGGCGGACAGCGCCGGCAGCAGGGCGCTCAGCGGCTGGTCGGCGTCGATCTCCAGGGTGGCGGTGAGGGCGGCGAGGTCCGCGTTGTCGACGGCGTCCCAGAACGGGGCGTCCACCGCGTCGGCGTGCCCGGCGACCGACTGTGTCGCGTCCGCGGCCGGACGGGGCGCCTCCTCCAGCCAGTAGCGCTTGCGCTGGAAGGCGTACGTCGGCAGGTCGACGCGCCGGGCGCCGGTACCGGCGAAGTACGCGGCCCAGTCGACGCCGACGCCCTGCGTGTGCGCCCTGCCGAGCGCGGCGATCAGCACCTCGGCCTCGGGACGGCCCTTGCGGAGCAGGGGCACGAAAGCGGCACCTTCGCCGGTGACGCAGTCCTGCGCGAGCGCGGACAGGACCCCGTCGGGGCCGAGTTCGACGTACGTCGTCACTCCGGCGGCCTCCAGGGCGCGGATCCCGTCGAGGAAGCGGACCGCCTCGCGGACGTGCCGGACCCAGAAGTCCGCCGAACCCATTTCGTCGGAGACGAGCGCACCGGTCAGGTTCGACACGACCGGAATCCGCGGGGCCTGGTAGGTGAGTTCCTCGGCCACCTTCCGGAAGTCGGCCAGCATGCCGTCCATGTGCGGGGAATGGAACGCGTGACTGACCGTCAGCCGCTTGGTCTTGCGGCCCTGCACCTCGAAGAACTCCGCGACCGTCACCGCGGCGTCCTCGTCGCCCGCGACGACCACCGATCGCGGGCCGTTGACGGCGGCGATGCTCACCCGGTCCGTCAGCAGCGGCAGGACCTCGTCCTCCGACGCCTCCACCGCGACCATCACACCACCGGACGGCAACGCCTGCATCAGCCGACCACGCGCCGCAACCAGCGTGCAGGCGTCGTCCAGAGACAGCACCCCGGCGACGTGTGCGGCGGCGATCTCACCGATGGAATGCCCGGACAGGAAGTCCGGCGTCACGCCCCATGACTCGACCAGGCGGAACAGGGCCACCTCGACGGCGAACAGGGCCGGCTGCGTGTAGGCCGTCTCGTTCAGTGAATCCACGTCGGATCCGAACAGCACGTCCCTCAGCGGCAGTTCGAGTAGGAAATCCATCCGGGCGCAGATCGCGTCCAGCGCGTCCGTGAACGCCGGGTGGGTGTCGTACAGTTCGCGGCCCATTCCGAGACGCTGGCTGCCCTGCCCGGTGAACAGGAAGGCCAGCCCGCCGACAGACGCCCTGCCCTGCGCCACCCCTGGAACCTGCTGACCGGCGGCCAGGGCTTCCAGAGCGGCCAGGAACTCGTCCCGTTCGCCCGTGACGACCACGGCCCGGTGTTCGAGGGCCGACCTTGAGGTGGCCAACGAGTAGGCGATGTCGGCGGGTTCGAGCGCCTCGTCGGCGGCGAGCCTGGCCGTCAGGCGTTCGGCCTGTACCCGCAGGGCAGTCTCGTTCTTCGCGGACAGTACCCACGGGACGACGACACCGCCGCGCCGCTCCGGTACCACGTCTGCGACGTCCGGTGCCTGCTCGATGATCGTGTGGGCGTTGGTACCACTGAAACCGAACGAGGAGATGCCCGCCCGGCGCGGACGGCCGGTCTCCGGCCAGGCACGCTGCTCGGTCAGCAGGGCGATCTCCCCCGCCGACCAGTCCACGTGCGGGGTCGGCTCATCCACGTGGAGCGTCTGCGGAAGCACCCCCTCCCGCATCGCCATCACCATCTTGATCACGCCGGCCACACCGGCAGCGGCCTGGGTGTGACCGATGTTCGACTTGACGGACCCGAGGAACAGCGGCTGGTCGGCCGGCCGGTCCTGGCCGTACGTGGCCAACAGCGCCTGCGCCTCGATCGGGTCGCCCAGGGTCGTGCCCGTGCCGTGGGCTTCGACGGCGTCGACCTCGGCGGCCGACAGTCCGGCACTGGCGAGAGCGGCCCGGATGACGCGCTGCTGCGAGGGCCCGTTGGGGGCGGTGAGCCCGTTGCTCGCACCGTCCTGGTTGATCGCCGAGCCGCGGACGACGGCGAGGACCGGGTGTCCGTTGCGGCGGGCGTCCGACAGCCGCTCCACGAGCAGCATGCCGACCCCCTCACCCCAGCCGGTGCCGTCCGCGCCGGCCGCGAAGGCCTTGATCCGGCCGTCCTCCGCCAGACCCCGCTGACGGCTGAAGTCGATGAACGCCCCGGGCGACGACATGACGGTCACGCCACCGGCGAGGGCCATGGAGCACTCCCCATTGCGCAGCGCCTGGACGGCCCAGTGCAGCGCGACCAGGGACGCGGAGCAGGCCGTGTCGACGGTGACGGCCGGACCTTCCAGTCCGAACGCGTAGGAGAGGCGCCCGGACACGACGCTCGCCGCGTTCCCCGTACCGAGGAACCCCTCGATGCCGTCCGGAACGGCCTGGAGCATGGCTCCGTAGTCCTGGCCGTTGGTGCCGATGAAGACGCCTGCCTGACTGCCGCGCACGGTGGCGGGATCGATGCCCGCCCGCTCGAACGCCTCCCAGGTGGTCTCCAGCAACAGCCGCTGCTGCGGGTCCATCGCCAGGGCCTCGCGCGGCGAGATCCCGAAGAAGTCGGCGTCGAAGTCCGCCACGTCGTAGAGGAAACCGCCCTCGCGGGCGTAGAAGGTGCCCTGCCGGTCCGGGTCCGCGCTGTAGAGACGACCCAGATCCCAGCCGCGGTCGACGGGGAAGGCACCGATGGCGTCGCCGCCGGTGGCCAGCAGCTGCCAGAGGTCCTCCGGGGTCCGTACCCCGCCGGGGAAGCGGCAGCTCATCGCGACGATCGCGATCGGGTCACCGTCGACCGCCGTCGTCACCGGGCCCGTGACCTCAGCCCGCGTGCCGAGCAGTTCATCACGCAGATACGCGGTAAGAGCGGAGGCCGTCGGATAGTCGAAGATCAACGTGGCCGGCAGGGTCACGCCCGTGGCCGCACCCAGCCGGTTGCGCAGCTCCACCGCGGTCAGCGAGTCGAACCCCAGCTCCTTGAACGCACGCTCCGCACCCACCGCCTCCGAACCGTCATGCCCCAGGACCGCCGCAACGTGCGCACGCACCAGAGCGAGCAGCTCCCGCTCCAGCTCCGCCGCACCAAGACCGGCCAGCCGCCCCACCGGCGACCCGGCAACCTCAACACCAGCAGCCGGAACAGCCAGCCCGGACTCGACCACCTCAGCGAACAGAACACTGGGACGCACCACCGTGAAGGCCGGCCCGAAACGCCCCCAGTCCACGTCCGCGACCAGCACCGCCGCATCGGTAGCCGAAGCCACACTCTGCCGCAGAACAGCCATCGCCGTATCGGGAGCCATCGGCGGCAGACCCTCACGCCGCATCCGCGCGTCCATCGCCTCATCAGCGGCCATGCCGCCCTCGGCCCACGGACCCCACGCGAGCGAGGTCGCGGCCAGCCCGGCGGCACGCCGCTGCTCAGCCAGAGCATCCAGATAGGCGTTGGCCGCGGCGTAGTTGGCCTGACCGGCCGCACCGACCATGCCACTCATCGACGAGAACAACACGAACGCGGAGAGCTCGATACCCAGCTCGACGGTCAGCTCGTGCAGGTTAAGGGCGGACGTCGCCTTCGCCCGCAGCACACTCTCGAACCGCTCGGGCGTCAGCGCGTCGAGGACGCCGTCGTCCAGTACACCAGCCGTGTGCACGACCGCCGTGAGCGCGGTGGCCTCGGCGGCGAGCAGCGTCCGCAGGGCATCACGGTCGGCGGCGTCACAGGCGACGACCGACACCTCCACGCCGAGCTCCGACAGTTCCGCGACCAGCTCGGCAGCACCAGGAGCATCAGCGCCCCGGCGGCTGGTCAGCACCAGCCGCTCGGCGCCCGCTCCGGCCAGCCAACGCGCGACCCGCCCACCGAGAGCACCCGTACCACCGGTCACCAGCACGGTCCCGGACGGCGCCCAGGAGCCGGAACCGCCGGCAGCCCGGACCAGACGACGCCCGAAGATCCCGGAGGAACGAACCGCGACCTGATCCTCACCGGAACCGCCGGCCAGGACCCCGACCAGACGGCCCATGGCCCGCTCGTCCCACACCTCGGGCAGGTCCACCAGACCACCCCACCGGCCGGGAGCCTCGAGAGCCGCAACCCGACCCAGGCCCCACACCTGAGCCTGCACCGCAGACACCAGACGGTCGGACCGGCCCACGCTCACCGCACCACGGGTCAGGCACCACAGCGGCGCCTCCACCCCGGCATCGCCAACCGCCTGCACCAGTGCCACTGTCAGGTCGACCGCAGCGGCTTCGTCCAGTGCGAGAAGGGACACAACCCCCTCGACGGGGGCCGCTTCCGTCACCAGCTCAGTCAGCGCGGCACGATCCGTACCCGGCTCGACCACCGTCCTCCGAACCTCGGCGCCACGCCCGGCCAGCGCGTCCACGACCGCCGCGTCATCCACACCCGCGGCAGACACGACCAGCCACGCCCCGGACAGCCGTACACCGGACGCGACCGCATCCGACAGCGGCTTCCACGACACCTGGTAGCGCCAGGCATCGACCTCGGACCGGGTCCGCAGACCACGGCGCCACGCCGACAGAGCGGGCAGGGCCGGCAGGACCGTGCCCCAGGCGTTCTCGTCGTCCATGTCCAGGGTGGCCGCGAGCGACTCCAGGTCCTCGCGCTCCACCGCGTCCCAGAAGCGGGAGTCCACCTCGTCGGCGGCGCCGGTTCGCGTCGTACCCGCCATCTGGAGCCAGTAGCGCTGCCGCTGGAAGGCGTACGTCGGCAGCTCCACCCGCCCGGCACCCGAACCGGCGCAGAGCCCCTGCCAGTTCACCTCCACACCCCGCACATGTGCCAGGGCCACAGCGGTGACGGCCGTCTCCGCTTCACCGCGACCAGCGCGCAGCACCGGCACGAAGGCGGCGTCCTGCTCGATGCAGTCCTGTGCGAGCGCGGACAGCACGCCGTCCGGCCCGAGTTCGAGGAACGTCCTCACTCCGGCTGCCTCCAGGGCCCGCACACCGTCAAGGAAGCGGACAGCTTCGCGGACGTGGCGGACCCAGAAGTCCGCCGAGCCCATCTCGTCGGAGACGAGCGCACCGGTCAGGTTCGACACCACCGGAACGACCGGGGCCGCGAAGGACAGCCCCTCGGCCACCTGACGGAAGTCGTCCAGCATCCCGTCCATGTGCGGCGAATGGAACGCGTGGCTCACGGTCAGCCGCTTGCTCTTGCGGTCCGCGAACGCTTCCGCGACCGCGGTCACCGCGTCCTCGTCACCGGCGATCACCACCGACGTGGGCCCATTGATCGCGGCGATGCTCACCCGGTCGGTCAGCAACGGCAGGACCTCGTCCTCCGAAGCCTGCACGGCGACCATCACCCCGCCCACCGGCAGAGCCTGCATGAGTCGGCCGCGCGCCGCCACCAGCGTGCACGCGTCCTCCAGCGTGAGCACACCCGCGACGTGCGCGGCCGTGATCTCGCCGATGGAGTGCCCCGACAGGAAGTCCGGCTTCACACCCCATGACTCGACCAGCCGGAACAGCGCCACCTCCACCGCGAACAACGCCGGCTGCGCGTACTCCGTCCGATTCAGCAGCTCGGCATCGTCTCCGAACGGCACGTCCTTCAACGGCAGTTCCATGCGCTCGCACACCGCGTCCAAGGCGGCCGCGAACACCGGGTAGGCGTCGTACAGTTCACGCCCCATCCCCAGCCGCTGACTCCCCTGCCCCGTGAACAGGAATGCCGTCTTCCCACCGACCGGCGAACCCTTGGTCAGCGTGGTCGTCGTCCCGCCGTCCGCCAGCGCGGCCAGGCCCGCCAGCAGACCCTCACGGTCCGCGGCCACCACGGCCGCACGCTCCTCGAACGTCGAACGGCCGGTCGCCAAGGACCACGCGACGTCGACCGCCCGCAGGTCCGGCGCCGACAGCACAGCCGACCGGAGCTCACGCGCCTGCGCCCGAAGGGCGTCTTCACCCTTCGCCGAAAGCACCCAGGGCACCACCGGCAACTGCCCGGCCGGCGCCTGCTCAGCGCTCACATCCACGGCCGGCGGCTGCTCGATGATCGTGTGCGCGTTCGTCCCGCTGATACCGAAGGACGAGACACCCGCCCGTCGCGGACGCCCGGTCTCCGGCCAGTCC
>NZ_JBEXPG010000017.1:0-139396 GCF_040611935.1 Streptomyces sp. NPDC006512
GCCCGCGTACTGGACGTACTTGGCTTTCGCCCGGTGCGGCGAGAGCGCGTGCCAGGCGTCGCGGGGCAGACGGGAGTTTGACGACAGGCCCTAGTTCTCGTCGAAGTCGGCGGCGGCCACCCGCAGCGGGCGCAGCAGCGCGAAGATCTCCGCGCACTCCTCCGCGTCGTAGGCGCCGAGCCCGAACTCGATCTCCATCAGGTCCTTGGTGGCCGCCTCGACGACCTCGCGGCCCTTCTCCGTGATGGACGCGAGCGTGCCGCGGCCGTCCTGCGGGTTGGGGCGCTTGGCCACCAGCCCGGACCGCACCAGCCGGTCGACGGTGTTCGTCACCGAGGTCGGGTGGACCATCAGGCGCTCGCCGATCTTCGACATCGGCAGCTCGCCGGCCTGGGAGAACGTGAGGAGCACGAGGGCTTCGTACCGGGCGAAGGTCAGTCCGTACGGCTTCACGACCGCGTCGACCTCGCCGAGCAGGATCTGGTGCGCACGCATGATGGAGGTGATCGCGGCCATGGACGGCACCGGCCCCCAGCGCTGCTGCCAGAGCTCGTCGGCGCGGGCGATGGGGTCGAAGGGGAGACTGAGCGGCTTCGGCATCCACCAGACCCTACCGGGCGGTCATTTGACGTCCCTCCCCGTCTCACTCCTCGGCCGCGGACGCGGCCCGCAGACCGGCGAGGAGGAGCAGGACCACGGCCGCCGCGAGGACGGCGGCGCCGGTGACGACGGCGTGCACCGGGAAGAACTCGGCGGCGAGGCCCGCCAAGGCCATGCCGACGCCCTGGAAGGTCATCAGGCCCGTGCCGAGCAGGGTCATCGCGCGGCCGCGCAGCTCCTCGGGGACGGCGTCGACGAACATCCGGTCGAGGCCGAGGGTGTAGGCGTGGGCGAGTCCGGTGAGGAGCAGCGCCCCGAGGACGACGGGGGCGGCGGGCCGGACGGCGTACGCGAGCAGCGGCAGCGGGGCGAGGACGGCGAGGGGCGCCACGATCCGCGAACGCGTTCGGGCGGTGAGCGCGGAGCCGGCCCAGAGCTCGCCCGCGACGGTGCCGACGGGCAGCGCGCACATGAGGAGCCCGAGGGTGACGGTCCCGGCGCCGATGCCGTCGGCGTACGGGGTGAGCAGCGCCTCGGGCACGACGACGAAGGCGGGCGGCAGCCAGCAGAGCAGGGTGAGCGCCCGCAGCCGCCGGTCCCCGAACAGCGCCCGCAGCCCGCTGCCCGGGGACGCGGCCCGTCCCGCGGCGCGGGCGGGCCGGCTGCGGGTGCCGAGGCGCAGCAGCAGCGCGGAGGCCAGGAACCCGGCGGCGGTCAGGGCGATGGCCCCGCGCGGCGCGAGGACGGTGAGCAGCAGCCCGCCGAGGCCGAATCCGGCGAGCTGCGCGCTCTGGGAGACCATGCGCAGCAGGGAGCGGCCGAGGACGAAGGCCTCGCCGGGGCCGAGTACGTCGGCGAGGGAGGCACTGCGGACGCCCTGGAAGAGCGGGGCGACGAACGCCGTCGCGCAGCGCAGGGCGAGGAGGCCCGCCACGGGCGTGCCCGGCCAGACCATGGCCGCCGCGCAGGCGGCGCACAGCAGGTCGCAGCCGACGAGCAGCCGCCGGGCGGGGTACCGGTCGGCGAGCGGGGCGAGCAGGCTGCCGCCGAGGGCGTAGGGCAGGAAGCCGAGGGCGAAGGTGAGGGCGCTCATCAGGGGTGAGCCGGTGGCGCGGTAGACGAGGACGGTGAGGGCGATCTCGGCGACGACGACGCCGAGCAGGGACAGCAGGTGCGCGGCGAAGACCGTACGGAACTCCCGGACCCGGAAGACGGAGCGGTAGCCGACGGGTGGGGCGCTGCCCTTCGTGAGGGACGTGGATGTCATGGCGGCCACCTTGAGCCGGAACCTACGCTGGCCCGAAGCGATTCGTCCGGGAGCGAATCCGGGGGGCGGGGCGGGAGCCGGGCCCGGGAGCCGCGTCCCGGGTGCGGGAGAGGACGGCAAGGGGCGGTCATGGGGTACCACTTCCGGTTCGGGGCGGCGGACCTGCTCCGCTGCCGGTTCGCGATCTCTCCGCGCTGGGAGACGCAGGAGGCGGTGCGGGTCCTGATGCGGCCGGCCCGGCAGGCATACCACCTGCCCTGGCTGAGCCGGATCCGGAACGCCGCGGCCGGGCTGGACCTGCGGCCGCTGTGGCTGCTGATGCCGCGTGCGGGGCACCATCCGGACCTGCTGAGCCCGCCGCCGCTCGGCCCGTCGGTGACGTTCGAGGAGGAGCTCACCCGGGTCCGGGCGGCCGATCCGGAGGCGGCCCGGGAGGACCTGCGCCGCTCGCTGGTCTGCACCCCGGGCGCGCTGGAGAGCGACATCGGGCAGCGGATGATGGCCGATCCGGCGCGGGCGGTGCGGGAGCTCGCCGATCTGACGGAGCGGGCGTGGGAGGCGCTGGTCGCCCCGCACTGGCCGCGGCTGCGGGCCCTGCTGGAGGCGGACGTCCTGTTCCACTCGCGGCGGCTGGCGGCGGGCGGGCTGGAGGCCCTGTTCGACGGCCTGCACCCGGACCTGCGCTGGCACGGCGGGAGTTCGACCCTGACCATCGAGCGCCCCGGCCACCACGACCGCGAGGCGGGCGGCCAGGGGCTGCTGCTGATGCCGAGCGCGTTCGTGTGGCCCGAGGTGGTGGGCGGCTACGACCCGCCCTGGCAGCCGACCCTCGTGTACCCGGCGCGCGGGATCGGCGCCCTGTGGACGGCTCCGGCCGGGCCGGCCCCGCGCGCGCTGGCCGGGCTGCTGGGGCGCGGCCGCGCCGAAGTGCTGTGCGCCCTGCACGAGCCCGCCTCGACGACGGCCCTCGCCCGGCGGCTGGGCCTGGCCCCCTCGACGGTCTCGGCCCACCTGAAGGCCCTCAGCGCGGCGGGCCTCCTGATCCCCTCCCGCCACGGCCACCACGTCCTCTACGAACGCACCCCCCTGGCCATAGCACTGACGGCGGGCGGCACTCCCTGACCCCGGCCCCACCAGGCCACGGGCCGACCACGAAGCCCGACGCAGGGCGGGCACCTGGCCGGCCGCGGCTTCCGGCGCGGGCCGAACGCGGGTACCCGGCAGGGTCCGAAGGCGGGCCCGACGCCCGGCGCACGCGGGCAGGACGCGGGACACGGGACGCAGGACCGGAAGCGGACGCGGGCCGCCCACGAGGCCCGGCGCACGGCGCACGGCGCACGGGCCGGACGCGGGAAGCGTGCCGGACGGCCGGTCGGGTGGCGGACGGTGGGTCGTCACCGGGGCGGGTGCGCGGTGTCGTGCGGGGGATGACTGTCCGTTATGTCACGATGGCCCGGCCTGCCGGGCCCGCCGCGCGCACTCCCCCACGCGCCCCGCGCCCCCGTCCCCCGAGGAGCCGGATGTCCGCCGCCGCCAGACGCCGTTCCGTCGCCGCCCTCGGGCTCGCCCTGTTCCTCGCGGCCGCCTCCGCCTGTACCTCCGGCTCCGCCCCGGGCGCGTCCCGCGGATCCGGCGCGCCCGCCGCGCCCGGGTCGGCGTCCGAGTCCGCGTTCTGGGTCGATCCGCAGAGCGCCGCCGCCCGGCAGGTCGCCGCCTGGGAGGCGCAGGGACGCAACGGCGACGCCGAGGTGCTGCGCCGGATCGCCGACCGCCCGGCGGCCCTGTGGGTGCCGGGCGGTGAGCCGGGCCCGGAGATCCGCCGGGCCCGGGCGGGTGCGAAGGCGGCCGGCGGGCGGACCCTGGTGCTCGTCGCGCACAACCTCCCGCACCGCGGCTGCGGTCCGCACGCGACCGGCGGCGCCCCCGACGCCCGCGCGTACCGCGCCTGGATCGGCGCCTTCGCCGACGCCGTCGCCGGGGACAGGGCCCTCGTCATCCTGGAGCCGGAGGCCGTCCCGCACCTCATCGCCGGCTGCACCCCCGCCGCGCACCACGCCGAGCGCTACCGCCTGCTCTCCGAGGCCGTCGACCGGCTCAAGCGGAACAAGAACACCAAGGTCTACCTGGACGCCGGCAACCCGGCGTGGATCCCGCACCCGGCGGACCTCGTCGGGCCCCTCCTCAAGGCCGGTCTCGCCCGCGCCGACGGCTTCGCCCTGAACGTCTCCGGCTTCCAGCCCGACGTCCCGAGCCGCGCGTACGGCGCCCGGCTCTCCAAGGCCACCCGCGGCAAGCACTTCGTCATCGACACCGGCCGCAACGGCGAGGGCCCGCTCCCGGGCGACCGGCACCAGGCCTGGTGCAACCCGCCCGGCCGGGCCCTGGGCAGGCCGCCGGGCGACCGGACGGGCGACCCGCTCGTGGACGCGTACCTGTGGATCAAGCGGCCCGGCGAGTCCGACGGCACCTGCCGCGGCGGCCCGCACGCCGGCGAGTGGTGGCCGGACTACGCCCTCGGCCTGGCCCGCCGCGCCCGGCAGTGAACCGCGCGCAGACGCGCGAACGCCCCCGGCCGCTCGGCCGGGGGCGCTCCTCGACGTGAGGGGGTGGCGCGGTCAGCCCTCGGCGAGGTGCCGTTCCACCGTCTCCACCTTGGAGGTCATGCCGTCGCTGACGCCGGGCCGGATGTCGGCCTTGAGGATGAAGGAGACCCGGGGCGCCCGTGCCTCCACCGCGGCCACCGCGCGCCGGACCACGTCCATCACCTCGTCCCACTCGCCCTCGACGGTGGTGAACATCGCGTCGGTGCGGTTGGGCAGCCCGGACTCGCGCACGACGCGGACCGCGTCGGCGACGTACTCCCCGACCTCTTCGCCGACCCCCAGCGGGGTCACCGAGAACGCGACGATCATGCCTGGGCCGCCTGGCGGGCGCGGGCGGCCACGACGCTGTCGGCCTCGTCGCGCTTGAGCAGCTTGTCGCCGTACAGCCCGCCGAAGGGCAGCAGCGCGAGGACGAAGAACAGGGCGACCTTCTTCACGGGCCACTTCGCCTTGTTCCACACGTCGAGCAGGAACACCGCGTAGATCACGAACAGGATGCCGTGCAGGATGCCGAGCGGCATCATCAGGAAGTCGATGTCCGAGATCCGGCTCAGCAGCGAGCCGAAGATCAGCAGGGCCGGGAACGACAGGGCCTCCGGGACGGAGATGAGGCGCAGTCGGTGCAGGGCGGAAGCGGTCTTGATGTCCACGTGGAACCTTCGGGGCTGGCGGCCGGGGGTCCGTTCCAGTGTCTCAGCCGCTGCGGAGGATCTTCCCGCGGGTCCCCGGGCCGTGCCGGAGTGTGGCGTATATCGGCCACAGGGCCCTGTTCGCCCCCGCCCGCTGCGGATACCTTCTTTTCCGTGGCTCAGTTCCGACTCCAAGGCAGCAAGGTGCTCGCCGTCGACCTGACCGGTGACGCCGTGAAAGCGAAGAACGGCGCCATGGTCGCGTACGACGGCCAGATGGCCTTCAAGAAGATGACCGGCGGCGGCGAAGGCCTCCGCGGGATGGTGACGCGCCGGCTGACCGGCGAACAGATGACGGTGATGGAGGTGCAGGGGCACGGCACCTGCTACTTCGCGGACCGCGCGAGCGAGATCAACCTCGTCGACCTGCGCGGCGACAAGCTCTACGTCGAGTCCAGCAACCTGCTGTGCACCGACGCGGGCCTGCGCACCGGTACGACGTTCACGGGCCTGCGCGGCGCCTCGACGGGCAACGGGCTCTTCACCACGACCGTCGAGGGCTCCGGCCAGGCGGCGATCGTGTCCGACGGCCCGGCGGTGGTGCTGCGCGTCAGCGCCCAGTACCCGCTCTCGGTGGACCCGGGCGCGTACATCGCGCACACCGGGAACCTGCGGCAGTCCTTCCAGTCCGGGGTGAACTTCCGCACCCTGATCGGCGAGGGCTCCGGCGAGGCCTTCCAGATCCGCTTCGAGGGCGAGGGCCTGGTCTACGTGCAGCCCAGCGAGCGCAACACCATCGGGGGCGACGTCTGATGCCGTTCCGCGAGATCAACTCGAAGATGGTCGAGGCCCAGGTGGTCCCGGGCCAGAAGATGTACAGCCAGCGCGGCGCCATGCTGGCCTACCGCGGCGAGGTGTCCTTCACGCCCAGCCTGACCGGGGGTCAGGGCGGCGTGATGGGCATGATCGGACGCCGGGTAGCGAACGAGCAGACCCCGCTGATGACGGTCGAGGGCAGCGGCACCGTGATGTTCGGCCACGGCGGCCACCACATCCAGGTGATCAACCTGTCCGGCGAGACCCTGCACGTGGAGGCCGACCGGCTGCTCGCGTTCGACGGCACCCTCCAGCAGGGCACGATGTTCATGGGCTCGCAGGGCGGGGTCATGGGCATGGTGCGCGGCCAGGTGACCGGCCAGGGCCTGTTCACGACCACCCTGAAGGGCCACGGCGCGGTCGCCGTGATGGCCCACGGCGGGGTCATCGAGCTCCCCATCGCCCCGAACCGGCCGGTCCACGTCGACCCGCAGGCGTACGTGGCCCACCACGGGGACGTCAGGAACAAGCTCTCCACCGCGCTGGGCTGGCGGGACATGGTGGGGCGCGGCTCGGGCGAGGCGTTCCAGCTGGAGCTGTCCGGCCAGGGCGCGGTGTACGTACAGGCCTCGGAGGAGAAGCTGTGAACTTTGGTCCCGTGACCGGCGGACCGGGCGGCCCGACGGTCTTCGACCCGTACACCCTGCCCTCCGACGACAACGTGAACGCGTACACCTTCTGCGTGGAGCTCAAGGGCAGCCAGTGGTTCCTGCAGAAGGGCAAGATGATCTCGTACTACGGGAGCATCGAGTTCAACGGCATCGGCCACGGCCGTTTCGACCGGCTGCTGCGCACGAGCTTCCACTCGCCGCTGCACGCGAGCGACTGGGTGGTGGCCGAGGGGCAGGGCAAGATGCTGCTCGCCGACCGGGCCTTCGACGTGAACTCGTACGACCTGGAGAACGGCAACCTGACGATCCGCTCGGGGAACCTGCTGGCGTACCAGCCCACGCTCGCGCTGAAGCAGTCGATCGTGCCGGGGTTCCTGACCTTGATCGGAACCGGGAAGTTCGTGGCGGCGTCCAACGGACCGGTGGTGTTCATGGAACCGCCGCTGCGTGTGGATCCGCAGGCGCTGGTGGGGTGGGCCGACTGCCCCTCTCCGTGCCACCACTACGACCACGGCTACATGTCGGGCGTGATGGGCGGGATCCGCTCGCTGACGGGCCTCGGCGGCGCGTCGGGCGAGGAGCACCAGTTCGAGTTCGTGGGGGCGGGAACGGTGCTGTTGCAGTCCTCGGAGATGCTGATGGCGGAGCAGGCGGTCGGCACGGTCGGCGCCGGCGCGGCCACCGGCGGCGCTCAGGGCGTTCCGGGCGCCGGGCACGGTGCGCAGGGCCAGGTGGGCATGCCCCGTATGCCGGGACAGCTGGGTGATCTGCAGCGACGCTTCGGGCTGTGACCTTCCGCAGATCTTCCTATTTTTGTACGTAATTCAACTTCTTAGGTAGAGTTCATTCATGGAGACCATGGAGACCGAGACGGCCACCCGCTGGCTAACCGATGCCGAACAGTGCGCCTGGCGCACCCACCTGGACGTCAGCAGACTGCTGATGCACCAGCTGGAAAAGGATCTCCAGCCCTTCGGACTCACCAACAACGACTACGAGATCCTGGTGAACCTCTCGGAGTCGGACGCCCACCGGATGCGGATGAGCGACCTGGCCACCGCCACGCTCCAGTCGAAGAGCCGGCTGTCGCACCAGATCACCCGAATGGAGGCGGCCGGCCTGGTCCGCCGGGTGAACTGCGAGTCCGACCGCCGGGGCCTGTACGCGGTCCTGACGGACGAGGGCATGGAGACGATGCGCAAGGTCGCCCCGCACCACGTGGCGTCCGTGCGCGAGCACTTCATCGACCTGCTGTCCCCGGCCGCCCTCGCGGCCCTGCGCGAGTCGCTGGGCCCGGTCGCGGAACACCTGCGGGGCACCCGCGGCAAGATCTGAGCCGCGGGCGCGCCCCGGCGCGCCGTGCCCGGCGGACGGCCGGACAATGGGCGGTGTTCGCTCACCGCCGGCCGTCCGCCGAGCAGCCGTAAGCGCCTCGGCCGGCCCGAGGAGGTCCAGCCCATGAAGCGCAACCTGTACGTTTCCGCGGCCGCGTCCGTCGTCCTGATGGCGGGAGGTCCGGTGGCGGCCGCCTCGGCGGCGTCCGCCGACACGTCGAGATCCGTTCCCGCGTCCACCGCCGCCGCCCGCGCGGACGTCGACGCGGAAGGGGCCGCCGCGGCCGCCCTCAAGCACTTCCCGGGCGTCGTCGAGTCCCTCGACAAGGACGGCGCGATCTGGCACGTCAACGTGATCGGGAAGGACGGCGTCACCAACGCCGAGCTGGAGGTCTCCGCCACCGGCGCGGTCAAGGAACGCGACAAGGACCGGGACGACAACAGCTCCGAGAACGCGCGCCTGAGCGGGGCGAAGGTCACCGCCGCCGCGGCGGTCAAGGCCGCCCTCGCCGCGCACCCGGGCACGGTCCTGTCCGTCGACTGGGACGACGACAACAACGGGGCCGCCCCGCACTGGAACGTCGAGGTCAAGACCAAGGACGGCAAGACCGCGAACTTCGACGTGAACGCCACGAACGGCAAGGTCACGGCCTCGTCGGACGACGGCGACAACGACAACGACAGCGACGACGGCCAGGGCGACAACGACGGCGACGGCTACGGGAACAACTGAGGCCCCGCAGCACGGCCGCGGGGCGGGTGAGGGCGCCCGCACGGCACCCCCACCCGCCCCGCCGGCCGCTCAGCCCTCCGTGAGGCTGTCGAGGAGCGCGTCGGCGGCCGCGTACGGATCCAGCTCGCCCTCCGCCACCTTGCGGGCCAGCGCGTCGAGCCGGGCGTCACCGTGCAGGTCGGCCAGCCGGGCCCGCAGCGCGGTGATCGCGATCGTCTCGACCTCCCGGGCCGCCCGCGCGGCCCGGCGCTCGGCCAGCACCCCGCGCTCGTCCATCCACGCCCGGTGCTTCTCCAGGGCCTCGACGAGTTCGTCGATGCCCTGGCCGCGGGCCGCGACCGTCTTGACGATCGGCGGCCGCCAGTCGTCCCGGCCGCGGGCCTCGCCCAGGCCCAGCATGTGGTTCAGCTCCCGGGCCGTCGCGTCCGCGCCGTCCCGGTCGGCCTTGTTCACCACGTACACGTCGCCGATCTCCAGGATCCCGGCCTTCGCGGCCTGGATCCCGTCGCCCATGCCGGGCGCGAGCAGCACCACCGAGGTGTCGGCCTGCGAGGCGATCTCCACCTCCGACTGCCCGACCCCGACCGTCTCGACCAGGATCACCTCGCAGCCGGCCGCGTCCAGCACCCGGATCGCCTGCGGGGCGGCCCAGGCCAGGCCCCCCAGGTGCCCCCGGGTGGCCATGGAGCGGATGTACACGCCCGGGTCGGAGGCGTGGTCCGACATCCTGACCCGGTCGCCGAGCAGCGCCCCGCCCGAGAAGGGCGAGGACGGGTCCACGGCGAGCACCCCGACCCGCTTGCCGGCCTTGCGGTAGGCCGACACGAGGGCCGAGGTCGACGTCGACTTGCCGACGCCGGGCGAACCGGTCAGGCCGACCACGTACGCTCCGCCGGTCAGCGGGGCCAGGGCGGCCATGACCTCGCGCAGGTGCGGGGACGCCCCCTCGACCAGTGAGATCAGCCGGGCCACCGCCCGCGGCCGGCCCTCGCGGGCCTGTGCCACCAGCGTGGGGACGTCCACCGTCGTCATCCGGGCACCTACGCCTTCGGGACGCGGATCACGAGGGCGTCGCCCTGCCCGCCGCCGCCGCACAGCGCTGCGGCGCCGACACCGCCGCCGCGCCGCTTGAGCTCCAGCGCCAGGTGCAGCACCACGCGGGCGCCGGACATGCCGATCGGGTGCCCCAGGGCAATGGCGCCACCGTTGACGTTCACCTTTTCCGGGGTCACGCCGAGGTCCTTCATTGACTGCACGGCGACCGCCGCGAAGGCCTCGTTGATCTCGATCAGGTCCAGGTCGGCGACCTCCAGGCCCTCCTTCTTCAGGGCGTGGGCGATCGCGTTCGACGGCTGCGACTGGAGCGAGTTGTCCGGACCGGCCACGTTGCCGTGGGCGCCGATCTCGGCGATCCACTCCAGGCCGAGCTCCTCCGCCTTGGCCTTGCTCATCACGACCACGGCGGCGGCCCCGTCGCTGATCTGCGAGGAGGTGCCGGCGGTGATGGTGCCGTCCTTCGCGAACGCCGGGCGCAGCTTGCCGAGGGACTCCGCCGTGGTCTCGGGGCGGATGCCCTCGTCGGCGGAGAACAGCACCGGGTCGCCCTTGCGCTGCGGGATCTCGACCGGGGTGATCTCGGCCTCGAAGATCCCGTTCTTCTGCGCGGCGGCGGCGCGCTGGTGGGAGGCGGCCGCGAACTCGTCCTGCGGGGCCCGCTCGATGCCCAGGCGGGTGTTGTGCTTCTCGGTGGACTCGCCCATCGCGATGTTCTCGAAGGCGTCGGTGAGGCCGTCGTAGGCCATCGCGTCGAGCATCTCGATGGCGCCGTACTTGAAGCCCTCGCGGGACTTCGGCAGCAGGTGCGGGGCGTTGGTCATCGACTCCTGGCCGCCCGCGACCACGACGTCGAACTCACCGGCGCGGATGAGCTGGTCGGCGAGCGCGATGGCGTCGAGACCCGACAGGCAGACCTTGTTGATCGTCAGCGCCGGGACGTTCATGGGGATGCCCGCCTTGACGGCGGCCTGGCGGGCGGGGATCTGGCCCGCGCCGGCCTGGAGCACCTGGCCCATGATCACGTACTGGACCTGGTCACCGGAGATCCCGGCCCGTTCCAGCGCGGACTTGATGGCGAATCCGCCGAGGTCGGCGCCCGAGAAGGACTTCAGCGAGCCGAGCAGACGCCCCATGGGCGTGCGGGCCCCGGCGACGATCACTGAAGTGGTGTTGTTCGTTCCGGACATGAGGCACAGCCCCTTGGATGAGGAGTGAACGAGGGTTTACCTGAATGTACTGAGCAGTACCCGCGCAGTCACCCGGCAGTCGGTGTGATCGCTGGCACGTTGCGTAACCACCCTCCGCGGCGGTGCACTGGTCCCATGCTGACAAGGATCGACCACATCGGGATCGCCTGCTTCGACCTCGACAAGACCGTCGAGTTCTACCGCGCCACGTACGGATTCGAGGTGTTCCACACCGAGGTCAACGAGGAACAGGGCGTCCGCGAGGCCATGCTCAAGATCAACGAGACCTCCGACGGCGGGGCCTCCTACCTCCAGCTCCTGGAGCCCACCCGCGAGGACTCCGCGGTCGGCAAGTGGCTGGCCAAGAACGGCGAGGGCGTCCACCACATCGCCTTCGGCACCGCCGACGTCGACGGCGACGCCGAAGCCATCCGCGGCAAGGGCGTCCGCGTCCTCTACGACCAGCCCCGCATCGGCTCCATGGGCTCCCGGATCACCTTCCTCCACCCCAAGGACTGCCACGGAGTCCTCACCGAACTGGTCACCTCCAACCCGGAGCACTGATGCCCCGATTCCCCGGCCGGTAGAGTGGCCATGGCTCGGCCGGGGTTCGGTGCGGAGACGGGGTCGGGGCCTGTGACCCCTGCCCCGGTATCTGACACCATTCCCCGGGGGCGTCGTTCAGCGGGCGAGCGATGCTCATTTGGACATGAGCTTGCGACCAGGGGACGGATGGGACCGCGCTGTGCGGGGCTACGAAAGCCAGGAGAGCCATCAGGCCGAGGCCGATCACCTCTCGCGCTTCGAGGCCGAGATGGAGCGGCTGAAGAAGGAACGCGGGAAGGCCGTCCAGCACGCGGAAGACCTGGGCTACCAGGTCGAGGTGCTGCGCGCCAAGCTCCATGAGGTACGCCGCAATCTCGCGTCCCGCCCTGCCTACGACGGCGCGGACATGGGCTACCAGGCGGAGCAGCTGCTCCGCAATGCCCAGATCCAGGCCGACCAGATGCGCTCCGACGCCGAGCGCGAGCTGCGCGACGCCCGGGCGCAGACCCAGCGGATCCTCCAGGAACACGCCGAGCACCAGGCGCGCCTCCAGGCCGAGCTGCACTCCGAGGCCGTCAACCGCCGCCAGCGCCTGGACCAGGAGCTCAACGAGCGCCGCCAGACCGTCGAGGCGCACGTCAACGAGAACGTCGCCTGGGCCGAGCAGCTGCGCGCCCGTACGGAGTCCCAGGCCCGCCGGCTCATGGACGAGTCCCGCGCCGAGGCCGAGCAGGCGCTGAACGCCGCCCGCGCCGAGGCCGCCCGCACCGTCGAGGAGGCCCGCCGCCGGCTCGCCTCCGACGCCGAGGCCGCCCGCGGCGAGGCCGAGTCGACCCTGCTGCGCGCCCGCAAGGAGGCCGAGCGGCTGCTGGCCGCCGCCTCCGCACAGGCCCAGGAGGCCACCGAGCACGCGGAACGGCTCCGGAGCAGCACCACCGCCGAGGCCGAGCAGACCCGGCAGCAGACCATGGACCTCGGCCGGGTGGCCGAGGCCCGGGTGCAGGAGGCCGACGGGGCGCTGCGCACGGCCCGCGCGGAGGCGGAGACCCTCCTCGCCGACGCCAAGGAGAGCGCCGCCCGGCAGCTCGCCTCGGCCGAGTCCGTCAACGAGCAGCGCACCCGGACCGCCAAGGAGCAGGTCGCCCGGCTGGTCGGCGAGGCCACCAAGGAGGCCGAGGTCCTCAAGGCCGAGGCCGAGCAGGCACTGGCCGACGCCCGCGCCGAGGCGGAGCGGCTGCGCACCGAGGCCGGCGAGCAGGCCCGTACGGCCGCCGCCGAGGACACCGCGGCGCAGCTGGCGAAGGCCGCGCGCACCGCCGAGGACGTACTGAACAAGGCCTCGGAGGACGCCCGGGCCACCACCCGTGCCGCCTCCGAGGAGGCCGAACGGATCCGCCGCGAGGCGGAGTCCGAGGCCGACCGGCTGCGCCTCCAGGCGGCGGCCACGGCCGACGAGCTCAAGGGCGCCGCCAAGGACGACACCGAGGAGTACCGGGCCCGTACGGTCGAGCTCCAGGAAGAGGCCCGCCGGCTGCGCGGCGAGGCCGAGCAGCTGCGCGCGGAGGCCGTCGCCGAGGGCGAACGGATCCGCGGGGAGGCCCGCCGCGAGGCGGTCCAGCAGATCGAGGAGGCGGCCCGCACCGCCGAGGAACTCCTCGGCAAGGCCAAGTCGGACGCGGACGAACTGCGCGGCGGGGCCACCGCCGAGAGCGAGCGGGTCCGCGCCGAGGCCGTGGAGCGCGCCACCACCCTGCGCCGACAGGCCGAGGAGACCCTGGAGCGCACCCGCGCCGAGGCCGAGCGGCTGCGCGCCGAGGCCGAGGAGCAGGCCCAGGCCCTGGCCGCCGAGGCGGACGCGGCGGCCCGTGCCCGGCGCGAGGAGACCGAGCAGGCCATCGCCGCGAAGCGCGCGGAGGCGGACGAGGAGCTCGTCCGGCTCCACACGGACGCCGAGGCCCGCCTCACCGCGTCGGAGCAGACGCTGCGCGACGCCCGCGCCGCGGCGGAGAACATCCGCAAGGAGACCACCGAGGAGAACGACCGGCTGCGCGCCGAGTCGGCGGAGCGGATCCGCACCCTCCAGGCCCAGTCCCAGGCGGAGGCCGACCAGCTGCGCACGGACGCGGCGGAGGACGCCGGGCGGGTCCGCGCGGAGGCCGAGCAGGTCTCGGTACGGCTGCGCGGCGAGGCCGAGGCCGAGGCCGAGCGGGTGCGCGGCGAGGCGCAGGAGACCGCGGACCGGCTGCGCGCCGAGGCCAAGGCGGCCGCGGAGCGGGTCGCGGCGGAGGCCGCGGAGGCCCTGTCCGCCGCCCAGGAGGAGGCCGCCCGGCGGCGCCGGGAGGCCGAGGAGACCCTGTCGGCGGCCCGTACGGACGCCGGCAACGAGCGGGCCCAGGCCCGTGAGCAGAGCGAGGAACTCCTCGCGCAGGCCCGCAAGCGCTCCGAGGAGGCCACCGCCGAGGCGGTCTGGCTGACGGAGGAGGCCGAGCGGCGCGCGTCCGAGGTGGTCGCGGCGGCCGAGGCCACCGCCCAGCAGGTACGGGACTCCGTGGCCGGGCTGCACGAGCAGGCCGAGGAGGAGATCGCCGGGCTGCGCAGCGCCGCCGAGCACGCGGCGGAGCGTACGCGCACCGAGGCGGAGGAGGAGTCGGACCGGGTCCGCGCCGACGCCCGGGCGGAGCGCGAGCGCGCCGCCGAGGACGCGGCCCGCGTCCGCAGCGAGGCCCGCGTGGAGACGGACGCGGCGAAGGCCCTCGCGGAGCGCACGGTCGGCGACGCGATCGCCGAGGCGGAGCAGCTGCGCACGGACACCGCGGAGTACGCGCAGCGGGTGCGCACCGAGGCGACGGACGCCCTGGCGGCGTCGGAGCGCGACGCGGCACGCACCCGGGCGGACGCCCGGGACGACGCGAACCGGATCCGCGGCGAGGCGGCGGAGTCCCTGGAGGCGTCCCGCACCGAGAGCGCCCGGATCGTCGCCGAGGCGACCGCGGAGGCCGAGCGCCTCACCGAGGAGACCCTGGCGGCGAACGCCCTCACGGTCGGCGAGGCCACGGCGGAGGCCGAGCGGCTGACCGCGGAGGCGCTGGCCGCCGCGGAGGCGACCCGCGCCGAGGCGGCGAACACGCTGGACGAGGCCCGTACCGAGGCCGGCCGGCTGCGTACCGAGGCCGCCGAGCAGGCGGACCACCTCATCACCGGGGCGACGGCGGAGGCCGAGCGCCTCACCGAGGAGGTCCGCGCCGCCAACGAGGCCACGGTCGGCGAGGCCACCGCGAAGGCGGAGCGGCTCACCGCCCAGGCGGCCGAGACCCTGGCGGCGGCCGAGCGGGATTCGACGCGGATCCTGGTGGACGCCCGCGCCGAGGGCGACCGGCTGGTCGGGGAGACCCGCGCGGCCAACGAGGCCACCGTCGGCGAGGCCGCGGCCGAGGCCGAGCGGCTGCGCGCCGAGGCGGCGTCGGCCCTGGACGAGGCCCGCGCGGAGGGCGGCCGGATCATCGGCGAGGCCACCGCGGAGGCCGACCGCGTCACGGTCGCGGCGAACGAGACCCTGGCCGGCGCGGAGCGGGACGCCGAGCAGACGCTCGACGAGGCCCGTACCGAGGCGGGACGGCTCCGCACGGAGGCCGCCGAGCAGGCGGACCGGCTCATCACCGAGGCGGCGTCGGAGGCGGAGAAGCTCACGGAGCGGACCCGCAAGGACAACGAACGCACCGTCGGCGAGGCGCAGACCGAAGCGGAGCGGCTGCGCGCGGAGGCGGCGGAGGCGCTGTCCTCGGCGCAGGAGCACGCGACCCGTACCCGGGCGGAGGCCGAGCGGGTCAAGGCGGAGGCCGCGGCCGCGGCCGAGCGCACCCGCGCGGAGGCCCGTACGGAGTCCGAGCGGCTGCTGGACGAGGCCCGGGAGGCGGCCAACAAGCGGCGCAGCGAGGCCGCGGAGCAGGTCGACCGGCTCATCACGGAGGCCTCGGCGGAGGCGGAGAAGCTCACCTCCGACGCCGGCCGGCAGGCCCTGGCCGCCACCACGGCGGCCGAGGAGCAGGCGGACGCGATGGTCGACGCGGCGCGCAAGGAGGCGGCGCGGATCACCTCGGAGGCGACCGTCGAGGGCAACTCCACGGTGGAGAAGGCCCGTACGGACGCGAACGAGCTGCTGGTGGGGGCGCGTACGGACGCCGCCGCCATAAGGGAGCGGGCGGAGGAGCTGCGCTCCCGGGTCGAGTCCGAGGTCGAGGAACTGCACGAGCGGGCCCGCCGGGAGTCGGCGGAGCAGATGAAGTCGGCCGGCGAGCGCGTCGACAAGCTGGTGCGGGCGGCGACCGAGCAGAGCGTCGAGGCCGAGGCGAAGGCCAAGGCCATGGTGTCGGACGCGAGCAGCGAGGCCGGCAAGGTCCGGATCGCGGCGGTGCGCAAGGCGGAGGCGCTGCTCAAGGAGGCCGAGACGAAGAAGGCCGAGCTCACGCGGGAGGCCGAGAAGACCCTCGCCGAGGCGCGTGCGGAGGCGGAGCGGCTGGTCGAGGAGGGCCGCCGCGAGCTGGAGGTCCTGGTGCGCAGGCGCGAGGACATTCAGGCGGAGATCTCCCGTGTCCAGGACGTTCTTGAGGCGTTGGAATCATTCGAGGCGCCTTCGGGTGGCGGAAAGCCCCTGATCGGCGGCCAGGGCGCGGGGGGCGTGAAGGCCGGCGCAACAGCGGGTTCCACTCGTTCGGGTGGTAAGGCGTCAGAGGGCTAGTCGGAACGTATGGATGTGTGCTTCTGATGAAGGTTCAGGCGGACGAGTGACAAGCATTCTGCCGCCTTGCCACTCAAAAGGGGTGTCATTGTCCAGGGCAAACGCGGATTGACTCGATGACACGCCGCCCGGGCGCCTAGGATTCCCCTTAACACCTCACGTAGCACCTCATCGGTCTCATTCGACAGGAACCCCATGAGCGACACTTCCTCCCCCTTCGGCTTCGAGCTCGTGCGGCGTGGTTACGACCGCGGTCAGGTGGACGACCGCATTACCAAGCTGGTCTCCGACCGCGACAGCGCACTGGGACGTATCAACTCTCTGGAAAAGCGGATCGAGGAGCTGCACCTCGAGACGCAGAACGCCCAGGCCCAGGTGAGCGACGCCGAGCCGTCGTACGCCGGCCTCGGCGCCCGGGTCGAGAAGATCCTGCGGCTGGCCGAGGAGGAGGCGAAGGACCTGCGCGAGGAGGCCCGTCGCGCGGCGGAGCAGCACCGGGAGCTGGCCGAGTCGGCGGCCCAGCAGGTGCGCAACGACGCCGAGTCCTTCGCGGCGGACCGCAAGTCGAAGGCGGAGGACGAGGGCGTCCGCATCGTCGAGAAGGCCAAGGGCGACGCCTCCACCCTGCGTGCGGAGGCGCAGAAGGACGCGGCCTCCAAGCGCGAGGAGGCCGACGCGCTGTTCGAGGAGACCCGCGCCAAGGCCGCCCAGGCCGCCGCGGACTTCGAGACCAACCTGGCCAAGCGCCGCGAGCAGTCGGAGCGCGACCTGGCTTCGCGTCAGCAGAAGGCCGAAAAGCGTCTGGCGGAGATCGAGCACCGCGCGGAGCAGCTGCGCCTGGAAGCCGAGAAGCTCCGTACGGACGCCGAACGCCGGGCCCGCCAGACCGTGGAGACCGCGCAGCGCCAGGCCGAGGACATCGTCGCCGACGCCAACGCCAAGGCCGACCGGATCCGCAGCGAGTCCGAGCGCGAGCTGGCGGCGCTCACCAACCGCCGTGACTCCATCAACGCGCAGCTGACCAACGTCCGCGAGATGCTGGCGACGCTGACGGGAGCGGCCGTCGCGGCCGCGGGTTCCCCGATCGACGACGAGCCGGTGACCCGTGGTGTCCCGGCCCAGCAGAGCCGGTAGGGCGGTCCGCCGAAGGGCGCCTGGTACTCGCTGGTAGCGAAAGTATGATTCCGTGGGCCGTGCGTCACCCTTTCGAGGTGGCGCACGGCCCTTCGGCGTTCTAGCGTGTCGGCATGATCGAGCTCGAGGGCCTTACCAAACGATTCGGCGCGAAGACCGCCGTGGACCACCTCAGCTTCCAGGTCAAACCGGGGGTGGTGACCGGCTTCCTCGGCCCCAACGGGGCCGGGAAGTCCACGACCATGCGCATGATGCTCGACCTCGACAACCCGACCAGCGGGACGGTCAGGATCGACGGCAAGCACTACCGGGACCTGCCGGAGCCGCTGAAGTACATCGGAGCGCTGCTGGACGCGAAAGCCATGAACGGCGCGCGCAGCGCGTACAACAACCTTCTCTGCCTCGCCCAGTCGAACCGGATCCCGGAGAGCCGGGTGGCCGAGGTGCTGGACCTGGTCGGACTGACGGCCGTGGCCAAGAAGAAGTCGAAAGGATTTTCGCTCGGGATGGGGCAGAGGCTGGGAATCGCCTCCGCACTGCTCGGGGATCCGGAGATCCTCATGTTCGACGAACCCGTCAATGGTCTGGACCCGGAGGGAATTCTCTGGATCCGCAATCTCATGAAGGGTCTGGCCGCCGAAGGCCGGACGATCTTCGTCTCCTCTCACCTGATGAGCGAAATGGCCCTGACCGCAGACCATTTGGTGGTCATCGGGCAGGGAAAGCTGCTCGCCGACTTGTCGATGGCCGATTTCATCCAGCAGAACTCGCGGAGTTTCGTACGGCTGCGCTCTCCGCAGCAGGAACGGCTCAAGGACGTCCTGCACGAGGCCGGGATCACCGCGGTCAGCGTGCCGGCCACCGGCGCGCTGGAGATCGACGGCGTGGGGCCGGAGCGGCTCGGCGAACTGGCCGCCCAGCACCAGATCGTGCTGCACGAACTCAGCCCGCAACGGGCTTCACTGGAGGAAGCGTTCATGCGCATGACGGCGGACTCCGTCGAGTACCACGCCCACGCTCCGGGGGTGCCCGGTCCGCCGGCCGGCCACGCCGTGGGCCCGGCGGACGCCCCCGCCTGGGGCGCCGGCTACGACGCGATGCGCAAGGACGGCGAGTGATCATGGCTTTCTCCGCAGTCCTCCGCTCCGAGTGGACCAAGATCCGTACGGTCGCCTCCACCACGTGGACCCTGGCCTCCGCGCTCGTCGTCACGGTGGGCATCAGCGCCGCGCTGTGCGCGCTGTTCAACTCCACCTTCGACGACATGCCGAAGGAACAGCAGATCACCTTCGACCCCACCCTCGCGAGCTTCGCGGGCATGACCCTCGGGCAGCTCGCGATGATCGTGTTCGGCGTCCTGGTGGTCGGCAGCGAGTACAGCTCGGGCATGATCCGCACCTCGCTGGCCGCCGTGCCGGGCCGGGCGGGCTTCCTGTTCGGCAAGCTCACCGTCGCGACGGCGCTCGCGCTGGTCGTGGGCCTGCTGACCAGCTTCCTCTCGTTCTTCCTGGGCCAGGCCATCCTGGGCGACCGCAGCATCGGCATCGGCGAGGACAACGTCCTGCGGGCGGTGATCGGCGCCGGCCTCTACATGGCGCTGATCGCGCTCTTCTCGATGGGCGTGACCACGATCCTGCGCAGCCAGATGCTGGCGCTCGGCATCCTGATGCCGTTCTTCTTCCTGGTCTCGACCATCCTCGGGGCCGTCGAGACCACCCGGAAGGTGGCCCAGTACTTCCCGGACCAGGCCGGCTCCAAGATCATGCAGGTCGTGCCGGGCGCCATGGACAGCGCCGAAACGCCGTACGGCCCGTGGGGCGGCCTCGGGATCATGCTCCTGTGGGTGCTGGCAGCGGTACTCGGCGGCTACCTGGTGCTGAAGAAGCGCGACGCGTGACGGAGGGGTGAGACGGGGCGTCCGTCGCAGGACGGACGCCCCAGGTACTACGGGTCATCCCCGGGTCGGATCTCAGGGGCAGCTCAGGGATCCGGCCCGGGTGGGAACCGACGTACGCTCGATATCCTCTTAAGGGTTATACGGACGAGAGCCTTCCGGGCCTGGCAAGGGGCAGCACGATGATCGAGGCAGTCGGCCTGACCAAGCGCTTCGGCGCGAAGACCGCCGTCGACCAGCTGTCCTTCCAGGTCAGGCCGGGTCACGTCACCGGTTTCCTGGGGCCCAACGGCTCCGGGAAGTCCACCACCATGCGCATGATCGTCGGTCTCGACCGGCCCACCTCGGGCCACGTCACGATCAACGGCATGCCCTTCCGGCAGCTGCCGAACGCCCAGCGGCACGTCGGCGCCCTCCTCGACGCCAAGGCCGTGCACGGCGGCCGCAAGGCCCGCACCCACCTGCTGTCCGTCGCCCAGCTCTCCGGGATCCCCGAGAAGCGGGTCGACGAGGTACTGGGCGTGGTCGGCCTCCAGGACGTGGCCCGGCAGCGCACCAAGGGCTTCTCCCTCGGCATGGGCCAGCGGCTCGGCATCGCGACCGCCCTCCTGGGCGACCCCCAGGTGCTGCTCTTCGACGAGCCGGTCAACGGCCTCGACCCCGAGGGCATCCTCTGGGTCCGCAACCTGATGCGGCAGCTCGCCGCGGAGGGCCGCACCGTCTTCGTCTCCTCGCACCTCATGAGCGAGATGGCGCTGACCGCCGACCACCTGATCGTGATCGGCCGGGGCCGGCTGCTGGCCGACATGAGCACCCAGGACTTCATCACGCACAACTCGGCCGGATTCGCACGGGTCCGTCCCGCCGGGGACCGGCCCGACGGCCGCGTCGTCCTCGCCGCCGCCCTCGCCAAGGCGGGCGGCCGGGTCCTCCAGGAGAACGGCGGGACCCTGCGGGTCACCGGCCTGGACCTCCCCCGCATCAGCGACCTCGCCCACGAGGCCGGGGTACGGCTGTGGGAGCTGTCCCCGCACCGGGCCTCGCTGGAGGAGGCCTACATGCGGATGACCCAGTCCTCGCTGGAGTACACCTCCACCGACGACCCCCGCGCCGAGCTGTGGGAGCCCGAACCGCTGACCGTCCCGGACTGGGAGGAGGAGGCGGCCCCCGAGGTCCCGACGGAGACCGCGGCGAGCTTCTTCGCTCCCCCGCCGCCCGCGGCGGGCGCCCGGCCCTTCCTGATGCCCGGCAGCGCCGCCGACCTCGCCCCCGCCGCACGGCGGACCGGGACGGACCCCGCCGGGAACACCGAGCAGACCGCGAGCACCGAGAGCACCTCCGAGGACCCCAGATGACCGGCCGCCCCGCACCGACCGCGACCTACACCTCGCCGATGCCCACGCCGCGGCCGCACCTGGGCCACGCGCTGGCCTCGGAGTGGACCAAGCTGACCTCCGTGCGCTCCACGCTGTGGACGCTCGGCTCGCTGGTGGCCCTGGTGGTCGGCGTCGGCCTGCTGGCCATCGTCCAGACCCGGTCCGCGGACTACATGACGATCCCGTACACGGGGCCGGCGCTCTTCGGCCTGATGGTCGGCCAGGTCGCCGTGATCGTGCTCGGCGTGCTGACGATCACCTCCGAGTACGGCACCGGACTGGTCCGCACCACCTTCACCGCCGCCCCCGAACGGCTGCGGGTGCTGACCGCGAAGTACCTCGTCTTCGGCGCCGTGTCCTTCGGCGTCACCGTCGGCTCGGTGGCCGTGGTCGGCTTCTCCGCCGCCCTCCTGCACAACGGGCAGGCCGCCGGACCCCACTACGCCGCGGAGTGGGCGGGCGCACTGGCCGGCTGTTTCTACGTCATGCTGCTGGGCGTGCTGTCCCTGGCCGTCGGGGCCCTGGTGCGGCACTCCGCGGGCGGCATCGCCGTCATGCTGGGCGTGGTCACCCTGCCGCCCGTGCTCGGCACGATACTGAGCGTCTGGCCCGCCACCGAGGCCATCGGCCGGGCCGTCACCCGCTTCAACGCACCCGTCGCGCTCGTCCAGCTCTTCGGGGTGGCGGACGACGCGACCGTGGAGGGCTCGGCGATGCCCGGCGACTGGGCGCAGCTGCTGCTGCTCGTCACGGTGACGGCGATCGCCGTGGCCGCCTCGTACGTCGTGGTGCGGCGCCGGGACGTCTGACACCGCGTCCCGTCAGTACTTGGGGGCGTTCCGGGACCGCTGCACCTTGGAGGTGCGGCGGTCCTTCGCGTTCCAGCAGGCCTTGTGCCAGTGCCGCCGGTCGTCCACCCCGCCGTACTCGGGCCAGGCCACGAGGTGCGGGGTGCCCGAGGGGATCTCCTGGTCGCAGCCGGGGCAGCGGTAGCGCTTCCCCGCCGCGCGGGCGCCCGCGACGTGCCGGACCTTCCACTCCTCGCCCTGGTACTCCTCGGTCCGCTCCAGCCCGTACCGGTCGAGGCCGGTGTGGGGTCGTTCGTCCGGAGTCTCGCCGCCCCTGGGGCGGTTGTGGCGCGGTGACACGTATACCTCACGAAAGGGCGGGCGGCAGTGACTTTCTCCCAGACTACGCGCAGCGAGCCGGGGTACCCGCAGGGTGTCCGAGGAAGGCCGACCGGCATCGGCGGACCGACCCGACAATCTCAATAACTTTCCCGTCAGGCCGTGCCTTTGGCACGTGTCAGACGTTGTTGCCAGCAGACGTTGATGCCATCAACGAGTCGGTCCGCCTGGGGGAGGCCGCGTCAGCCGCGAGGAGGATGAGGGCGATGCGCGTAGGAGCGTTCGTACTGGGGGCCCAGTTCCCGGGTCAGGGGCAGGGGGAGGCGCTGCACCGGGCGGTGCGGACCGCCGAGGTCGCCGAGGAGGCCGGGCTGGACTCGGTCTGGCTGGCCGAGCACCATTTCGTGCCGTACGGCGTGTGCCCGTCGGCGGTGACCCTGGCGGCGCTGCTGCTGGGGCGGACCCGGCGGCTGCGGGTGGGGACGGCGGTGAGCGTGCTGCCGAGCACGCATCCGGTGGCCCTCGGGGAGCAGGCCGCCCTGCTGCACGTCACCTCGGGGGGCCGGTTCACCCTCGGGGTGGGCCGGGGCGGGCCGTGGGTGGACCTGGAGGTGTTCGGGGGCGGCCTGGAGGCGTACGAGAACGGCTTCCCGGAGGACCTCGACCTGCTGCGGCGGTGGCTGTCCGAGCCGCGCGTGGGGGCGGCCGGCGAGCGGCACGCCTTCCGCGAGGTGGCCGTCGTACCGCGTCCGGACGAGGCGCTGGACGGGGACGGGAGTGGGCCGGAAGTGATCGTCGCCTGCACCTCCCCGGCGTCGGTGCGCACGGCCGCGGAGCGCGGACTGCCGATGCTGCTGGGCATGCACTGCGGCGACGAGGACAAGGCGGCGATGGTCGCGCTGTGGCGGCGGACCGCGCTGGCGGCGGGGCACGCGCCGGAGGCGGTACGGGCCGCCGGGCACGTCTCGGCGGGGGTCGTCCAGCTCGCGGACCGTACGGCGGACGCCCGCGAGACCCTGGTGAAGGCGATGCCGGGATGGTTGCGCCAGGGCCTGGACGCGCACGTCACGGTCGACGGCCGGCAGCGCGCGATGCGGGACCCCGTCGCGTACACGGAGCTGCTCTGCGAGCTGCATCCCGTCGGCACCCCGCGGCTGGCGGCGGACCGGCTGGCCGCGACCTCGGAGCGGACCGGGATCACGCGTTTCGCCCTGCTGACGGAGGGTTCCGGCGACCTCGCCGCCACGGAGGAGAACGTACGGCGGCTCGGCGCCGAGGTACTGCCGCGGCTGGAGGCCGCCGGAGCCTGAGGCACCGGGGCACCGGTCAGAGGCACCCGTCAGAGGCACCGGTCAGGGACACCTGCCCGGGTACCGCAAGGGCCGGGTCCGGGCTGCCGCTCCGGTGTCAGTCGCACCTCCCGCGACACGGAGCGGCAGCGAAGTACCTAGCAGTCCCGCAGCTCCGGAGACTGGTTGAGCAGCTGGCCGCGGATCGAGGTGAACCGGGCGTGCCTCTCATCCGACGAGGAATCCAGCGGGAACACCGCCACACGGTGACAGTTCTGGAATGCCAGGCGCACCCCGAAGTGCCGCTGCAGCGCACCACGTATCGCGTCACTCGCCAGCGCGCGCAGCAGCTGCCCGCGCGCCTGCTCGTCCGGCGGCGGCGTCTGGTTGTCGGCGAACTCTCCGCCCTCAACCTCCAGCTGGGCCGTCAACGAGCTGATCATCTCCCATGCGTAAGGCAGGGAGGTCCGGACGCAGTCGACGAAGGCGGCTTCGTCGACCTCGCCTCGCTCGGCCTGTTCGAGTAGGGCCGGTGAGACGTCGAGCGACATGGGTTCTCCTCTCGTGACCCCGGCCGTTTGGGTTGCCGGAGTCTTACGGGCAGGGAAGGAGATCGCGACGCAGTGTGCACGTTCGACAACCTCCCGCTCACCACGGTAGGCGCCCACCGGGTACCGCACCAGGAGAATGCGCATACAACGCGCCATCGGCGAACGGGGCTTTCAGGGGCGAATCGCGTGGAGGCGCATCCGTCGAGTAGCGTTGCCGACCATGCGTCTCGTCATTGCCCGCTGCTCCGTCGACTACGCGGGCCGGCTCACCGCCCATCTGCCCTCGGCACCCCGTCTGATCCTCGTGAAGGCCGACGGCAGTGTCTCGATCCACGCGGACGACCGGGCGTACAAACCGCTCAACTGGATGTCGCCTCCGTGCACCCTCAAGGAGGGGAGCGGTGACGACGCGGGCGTCTGGACCGTCGTCAACAAGGCGGGCGAGAAGCTCATCATCACCATGGAGGAAGTCCTCCACGACTCCTCCCACGAGCTGGGCACCGACCCCGGGCTGATCAAGGACGGCGTCGAGGCGCACCTCCAGGAGCTGCTCGCCGACCGCATCGACACCCTGGGCGAGGGCTACACCCTGATCCGGCGCGAGTACATGACGGCGATCGGCCCGGTCGACATCCTGTGCCGGGACGCCTCCGGCGCGACGGTGGCCGTGGAGATCAAGCGCCGCGGGGAGATCGACGGCGTCGAACAGCTCACCCGCTACCTGGAGCTGCTGAACCGGGATCCGCACCTGGCCCCCGTCCGGGGCGTGTTCGCGGCCCAGGAGATCAAGCCGCAGGCGCGCGTGCTCGCGAACGACCGGGGCATGGACTGCGTGGTGCTCGACTACAACGCCATGCGCGGCATCGAGGACGACAAGCTCCGCCTGTTCTGACCCTTCCGACGCGTCTGCCGTTCGGCCCCCGAGCCCTGGCTCGGGGGCCGTCGGCGTTCTCGGGCGGCTACGTCGTCGTGGCCGTCGGGGAGTTGCCGGCCGCCGGGGCGCTGACGCTCGCGGGGGTCGTCGCCGGGGGCTCCGCCGTCCCGGTCGGCGGCAGCGGTTCCGTCGCGCTCTGGCTGGGTGTCGGGGTGCCCGGGTCGGGGGGCGTCGGGGTCGGGGTGGGCGTCGGCTTCGTCGGCGGCTGCGGCGGGTTCGGCTTGTTCGGGGAGGTCTCCGGGCGGCGCGGCGGGGTCGCCCGGGAGGTCGGGGCCTGGCCGGGTGCGGCGCCGCTCGGGGCGGGCTCGGGGTCGGCGGGGTCTGCGGGCGGGGGCGTCGTGCCCGGCTCGGGGGCGGGGTCGCTGCCCGTCGTGCCCGGGACCGCCGGCGGATCCGGCACCACGGGGGTCGGCGTCGAGGACACCGCGGGCTTCGCGGGCGCCTCCTCCTCCCCCGAGGTCAGGGCCAGGCCGATCACGGTGCCGAGCGCCGCCACCGTCAGCACCCCGGCCGCGGCCAGCAGCACGGTCTTGCGGCGGGACTCCGGGCCGGCGGCCGGGGCCGGCTGGGGCGCGGGGGCGGGGGCGGGGGCGGGCTTGGTGAGCGGCGGGAACGCGTCCTCGAAGACCGCCGACAGGGTCGTGGGGGCCGAGGGGGCGGAGCCGGGGCCGACGCTGCGGATCACGGGAGTGACCTGTGTGACGGCGTCCGTACCGGAGGGGCCGGAGGGGCGGGCAGGGCCGGAGGGGACCGGAGAGCCGGACGCCCCGGAAAGGGCCGGAAGACCGGTGGAGCCGGCGGGGCCAAAGGGGCCGGAGGTGCCGGAGGTGCCGGTGGTACCGGAGCTGCCGGACGGCCCGCGGGGCGGGGCGAGGCTCGGGAACGGCGTCAGGGCGGCGGCCGGTGCGGCGCCGGGCGCCGGTCTGGTCGCCGGCAGCGCCTTGGTTATCGCGGCGGACGGCGGGACGGGTCCGGCCGCGGGCAGCGGCCGGGTGGCCGCGCTCGGTCCGGCGGCGGGCAGGGCAGGGGGTACGGCGGAGCCCGGTCCGGCGGTGGGCAGGGCCGGGGGGACGGCGCCCGGCGCGGCCGCCGGGGGCTCCAGACGCAGCGGCGGGGAGGCCAGGGCCCCCGTCGCCTCCCGGTCGGTGACCAGGGCCAGCGCCCGGCGTCCGGCCACCGTTCCGCGCTTGTCCGCGAGCGCGCCACGCAGCCCGATGGAGGCCTCCAGCTCCGCGCGCGCCCGGTCGAGACGTCCCTCGCACAGCGCGAGCACGCCCAGCTCGTGGTGGAAGTACGCCTGCTCGGCGACCTCCCCGGCCTTGCGGGCGGCTTCGGCGCCCGAGCGCAGCACCCGCTCCCAGGCCTCCCAGTGCAGCGACGCCGCGAAGGCCGGGGCGGCCGTCCGGGCCAGGAGTACGGCGGCCACCACGTCGGCGCCCGCCAGGGCTGCCAGCACGGCGTCGGCCTCGGCCGCGACCCGCTCCGGGGTCACCGAGGCGTGGCCGGTCCACCAGGCGTAGTGCCGGGCGGCGGTCCTGGCCTCCTCGGTGGCGGTCTCCCCGTACCCGGCCTCCTCCAGCTGCCGTGCGACCCCCTCGGCGAGCCGGTACCGGGGCCCGACCGGGGTGATCAGCCCGCAGCCGAGGAGTTCCGCGACGGCGGAGTCGGCGTGCGTGTCCCCGACCAGCGCGGGCAGGTGGGCGTGGTGCGGGAGTTCCCCGCCGAGGGCGCAGGCGATCCGCAGGGCGGCCCGGGCGGACTCGCTGACCCGGGAGGCCAGCAGTTCGGCGGGGGCGGCGGCCTCGGCCAGGGTGGGCAGCGGCACGTGGGCGGGGTCGCGGGGGCGCTCCTCGAAGACCCCCGGTTCCTCGTCGTCGTCCTCGGCGGTGGGCCGGTTCAGCTCGTCGCGCTGGCGCAGCAGCGCGGCCGCCTGGACGAAGCGCAGCGGCAGCCCTTCGGAGGCGAAGCGCAGGTCCGCGGCCCAGGCGGTCTCCTCCTCCGTCAGCGCCCGTCCGGTGGCGGCCTCCAGCAGCAGGACGCAGTCGGCCTTGCCGAGCCCGCCGAGGAAGACCTCCTCCAGGTGCGAGTCGTCGGAGGGCGCCTTGGTGTCGGGGGTGGCGGCGAGCAGGTAGGCGCATTCGGGGGTGGCGCGAAGCAGCTCGTCGAGGGCGGTGCCGCCGAGTTCCAGGTCGTCGAGGAGCACGATGGCGCCGATCTCCCCGACCCGGGCGAGGAGTTCCGTGCGGTCGGGCCGTTCGTCGGCCGCGTCGTGGACGGCCGCGTACAGCGCGTACAGCAGTTCGCCGGGCTGGTGCTGCCCGTGGCCGCTGAGCCGGACGACGCCGTCCGGGGCGAGGCCCGCGCAGGCTTCGGCGACGGAGTCGAGGAGCGCGGTACGGCCCGAGCCGGCGGGCCCGGTGAGCCGTACGGAGCGCCCGCGGCCCAGCAGCCGGACCAGGCGCTCCCGCTCCTCGGCGCGCTCCATGAGGGGCCGGGCGGGCAGGGGCGGTCCGGGCAGTACGGGCGGCCGTGCGGCGGCGTCGCGGGCGGCGCGGGCGGCCGCGGCGCGCTTGGCGGGGCGGCCCTTCGGCGTGCCGGGGCGACGGGGCTCGATCTCGCTGCCGTCGACCGGGTTCACGGTGAGGGTGAAGGGGCCGGCGGTCAGTGTGACGACGCGTGCGGGCGCCGTGGCGGCCCGGCCGCCCGGCCCGCCCTCCGGCTGCCCTGCCGCCGGCTGTGCTGCCGGCGACTGTGCTGTCGGCGTCTGCCCTGTCGGCGACTGTGCTGCCGGCGGGCCTGCCGGCAGTGCCCGGGTCTGCCCCGTGGGCTGTTCGTCCCGATCGGACTGCCCCTGTGTACGGTCCATGACCAAGTCCCCCGATCGCGTCGCGCGCGCCGCCGCCGTCATTACGTCCGGCCTTCGCTCACGCCGCTGTCGCTACTGGTCCGGTTTCCGCCCGAACCCTAGACCGTGGCCGGTCGCGCGGGAACCGCCGGGGTGCCTTCACCACCGGACCGTTACGATTTTCCGGCCGTCGGGCGGCGGCCGGCCGCCGCCCGTGTCTCAGTCCGTCCGCCCGGTCACGGCCACGGTGACGCCGAGGCCGATCATGGTGAGTCCGCCGGTCCCGCCGACCAGGGAGAGGCGTCGCGGTGAGCCCGCGAACCAGTCCCGGGTGGTGGCCGCGACCAGCCCCCACCCGCTGTCGGAGACGATCGCGATCAGGTTGAAGACCAGGCCGAGGACCAGCATCTGCGCCGGCACGTGTCCGGCGGCGCGGTCCACGAACTGGGGCAGCACCGCGGCGAAGAACACCATCGTCTTGGGGTTGGCCACGCCGACGACGAACCCCTCTCCCAGGGTCCGCAGGCTGCCGTGCGCCGCGGGTGCGTCGCCGGTGACGGCCGCGTGCAGTGCGCCGCGCTGCCTCCAGGCCTTGACCCCGAGGTACACGAGGTAGGCGGCGCCGATCAGCTTGAGCCCCGTGAAGATCAGCACCGAACGTTCGACGACCGCGCCGACGCCCAGGGCCACGGCCACGACGAGCACGTACGCGCCGAGCGTGTTGCCGAGGACCGTGGTGAGCGCGGCGCGCCGGCCCTGGGCCAGGGCCCGGCCGATGACGAACAGGACGCTGGGCCCGGGGATCACGATCAGCAGGAAGGACATGGCCGCGAAGGCCAGCAAGCGGTCGGTGGACACCATGCGGCCATGAAAGCGGAGCCGGCCGGAACGCGCAGCCCATTTCTCCGGCGCCGGCGGCCGGGCGCCCGCACGGAACGGGCCCCGGGGCGGGGTCACGCCCCGGGCACCGTCACACCCGGGGCAGGGACTCCGCTTCCAGCCCGCCCTCGATCGCGAGGATGCGGTGCAGCCGGGTCGCCACGAGGAGCCGCTGCATCTGGGCCGGGACCCCGCGCAGCACGAGGCGCCGCCCGGTCCGGCCGGCCCTCCGGTGCGCCCCCATGATCACGCCGAGTCCGGTCGCGTCCCAGGAGTCGAGTCCGGTCAGGTCGAGCACGAGGTCGCCGTGGCCGTCGTCGAGGGCACTGTGCAGGGCCGTACGGGCGTCCGCCGCGCTGCGCACGTCGAGGCGTCCCCCGACTGCGAGTTCGGCGTGGTCGCCCCTGATGTGCATGTGTACTCCCCGGCTGTACTGCGTACGTGTGGTCCGACTGACCCGTGGTCGGCAACTCTCACTGCAACTGACTGCCGCGCGGGCAGGGAAGTTGCCGACCGTGAGCGAACCGATACCTAATTCACCCCGGAGGGTGAAGGCATTCGAACGGTGGTGCTCAGTGCTTGTAGAAACCCTGGCCGCTCTTGCGGCCGAAGTCGCCCGCGTCCACCATGCGGCGCATCAGCTCCGGCGGCGCGAACTTCTCGTCCTGGGACTCGGTGTAGATGTTGCTGGTGGCGTGCAGCAGGATGTCGACGCCCGTGAGGTCGGCGGTCGCGAGCGGGCCCATGGCGTGGCCGAAGCCGAGCTTGCAGGCGATGTCGATGTCCTCGGCGGAGGCGACGCCCGATTCGTAGAGCTTCGCGGCCTCGACGACCAGCGCGGAGATCAGACGGGTCGTCACGAAGCCGGCGACGTCGCGGTTGACGACGATGCAGGTCTTTCCGACGGATTCGGCGAAGGCCCGGGTGGTGGCGAGGGTCTCGTCGCTCGTCTTGTAGCCGCGCACCAGCTCGCATAGCTGCATCATCGGGACGGGCGAGAAGAAGTGCGCGCCGACGACCCGCTCCGGACGCTTCGTCACGGCCGCGATCTTGGTGATCGGGATGGCGGAGGTGTTGGAGGCGAGCACCGCGTCGTCGCGGACCAGCTCGTCGAGGGCGCGGAAGATGTCGTGCTTGACCTCGAGCTTCTCGAAGACGGCCTCGACGACGATGTCGGCGTCGGCGACCGCGCCGAGGTCGGTGGTCGTGGTGATCCGGCCCAGGGCGGCCTCGGCGTCCTCCGCCGTCAGCTTGCCCTTGGCCACGAACCGGTCGTACGAGGCCTTGATCCCGTCCGTTCCGCGGGTCAGGGCGGCGTCGGTGACGTCACGCAGGACGACGTCCCAACCCGCCTGAGCGGAGACCTGAGCGATCCCGGAACCCATCAGTCCGGCACCGATGACGGCGAGCTTCCCAGCCACTGCACACCCCTCGTTCTCTCACTACGGCCCAGTCTCGTAGCCTCTCCGGCGGAGACTAGCGTCCGTGAGGGGCGGTGTGACCGCGAAGTAACACGCGTCACGTCTCAGATGACGGACATCACACTGGTACGGCCCAGCACCCCTGCACAGCCCCCCAGTTCAGGCGCGGTCCGCCCGGGAGCACCGCCCCGTGGCCTGCGCCGGGCCCCTGCGCCCCGGCCCGTCTACCCTGGCCGCATGGTGAACCTCACGCGCATCTACACCCGTACCGGCGACAAGGGCACGACGGCCCTGGGCGACATGAGCCGTACGGCCAAGACCGACCTGCGGATCTCCGCGTACGCCGACGCGAACGAGGCCAACGCGGCCATCGGGACGGCGATCGCGCTGGGCGCGCTCCCCGAGGAGGTCGTGAAGGTCCTGGTCCGGGTGCAGAACGACCTGTTCGACGTGGGCGCGGACCTGTGCACGCCGGTCGTCGAGGAGCCGGAGTACCCGCCGCTGCGGGTGGAGCAGTTCTACGTCGACAAGCTGGAGGCGGACTGCGACCTGTTCCTGGAGCAGGTGGAGAAGCTGCGCAGCTTCATCCTCCCCGGCGGCACTCCCGGCGCGGCCCTGCTGCACCAGGCCTGCACGGTGGTCCGGCGCGCCGAGCGCTCGACGTGGGCGGCGCTGGAGGTGCACGGCGAGGTGATGAACCCCCTGACGGCCACCTACCTGAACCGTCTCTCCGACCTCCTGTTCATCCTGGCCCGCGTGGCCAACAAGGAGGTCGGGGACGTGCTCTGGGTCCCGGGCGGCGAGCGCTAGCGCTCGCTCTTCACGAGGTCGGTCCCGGCGCCCGCCGGGGCCTTCTTCGGCCAGATCGTGTAGCAGGCGGCGACCAGGCCGTGGATGAAGACGATGCGCAGGGCGGCGCCCTGGTAGCCCGTGAGCGAGCTGGTGTCGCCCGCGTCGCCGACGTACCAGACGGCGGCCTGGAGCAGGCAGAGGGCCACGGCCGCCGCGAGGACCGTACGGACCCACAGCTTCCATTCGTGGCGGGCCCGTGCCATGCCGTGGCCGGCGCCGGCCGGCTTCGGTCCGCCGGCCAGCCGGTACGCGGCGTGGCCGTCGAGCCACTTCACCGTGTAGTGGCCGTAGGCGACCGTGTAGCCGATGTACAGGGCGGCCACGCCGTGCTTCCAGTCGGGGGCGGCGCCGTTCTTCAGGTCGAGGGTGGTGACGACCAGCAGGACCAGCTCCAGCAGCGGCTCGCAGAGCAGGACCGCCGCCCCCAGCCGGGGCATCTTCGCCAGGTACCGCAGGCCCAGACCGGCTGCCAGCAGGACCCAGAAGCCGACCTCACAGGCGATGATCAGCGCGACGATCACGGGGCTCTCCGTTCGTTCGTGTCCGGGATCTCCGGTGCCTTTCCAGCCTGTCGTCCGTCCGGGCCGGACGCGTCGTCTCCAGTGACGAAAGGCCGCTGCACCCTTCGATGTAGTCCGGGTTACGACCCGGTGGCGAGGCCCGCGGCCGTTCCAGCGTGTTGGATGGGACCGTGCCCCCGAAGCTGCCCCGCCCCCACCGCGACGACGTCCTGATCGCGCTGGTCAGCGTGCTCGCGGGCCTGCTGCTCTGGTCCCTCGGCGTACACAGCAACAACAGCCGGCACGGCTTCCCCGAGTGGGCGGCCCTGGTCCCGCTGCTGGCCATGGGCTCGATGGAGCTGCTGCGCCGTACGAACCCCGGGGTGACCCTGACCGTCGGCACGGCCGCGCTCGTCGCGGACCAGTTCACGGTAGGGAACCTGGCCACGGTCCTCATGTACACGGACCTGATGTACGCGGCCGCCCTCTACGGGCCACCCGCCCTGGCCCGCAGGCTCCCGGTCAGCACCGGCCTGGTCACCGTCGCCCTGACCATCGGCTCCGTCGCCTGGCTGCGCACCCCGCAGGCCCTGCTGATCGGCGTGGTCGCGGGCATCGTCAGCTTCGGCCCGGCCATGACCGGCGCCACCCTGCGCAACCACCGCGACGCGGCGAACGCGGCCCGGCTGCGCGCCGAGCAGACGGCGCTGCTGGCCGAAATGGACCGGTCGCAGGCGGTGGCCGCCGAGCGCGCCCGGATGGCCCGCGAGCTGCACGACATGGTGGCCAACCACCTCTCGGCGATCGCCATCCACTCCACCGCCGCGCTGTCCATCGACTCCCCCGCGACGAGCCGCGAGGCCCTCGGGGTGATCCGCGAGAACAGCGTGCAGGGGCTGTCCGAGATGCGCCGGCTCATCGGGCTGCTGCGCGACGCGGGCGCCGGGAAGGAGGCCGTCGCGGTGCCCACCCTCGACGGGCTGGAGGCGCTGCTGGCCCAGGCCCGGACGAACGGCGCCGCGAGCGGGCTGGACTTCGTCCTCCACGACGCCCGCCCGGCCGGGCAGTCGCTGCCCGCCCCGGTGGAGCTGGCGGCGTACCGGATCGTGCAGGAGTCGCTGACCAATGCCCTCAAGCACGCCGCCCCCGGCACCGTCACCCTCCGGGTGGCCTCGGCCGACGGACTGCTGTCCGTGGCGGTCGACTCCCCGTACGAGGGCCGCCACGGCCCCCGCGCCCCCGGGTCCGGGGCGGGTCTGATCGGCATGCGCGAGCGGGCCGACCTGCTCGGCGGAACGTTCACGGCGGGCCCGGCGGGGTCCGTCTGGCAGGTGCGGGCGACGCTGCCCGCCGAGGAGAGGGTCGTACCGGCATGAACCAGCGGCAGAAGATCCGGGTACTGGTCGCCGAGGACCAGAGCGCGGTGCGGGCGGGCCTCGTGCTGATCCTGCGCAGCGCGGGCGACATCGAGGTGGTGGGCGAGGCCGCCGACGGTGAGGAGGCCGTGCGCCTCGCCCGTGACATCCGTCCGGATCTGGTCCTCATGGACGTGCAGATGCCCCGCCTGGACGGGGTTTCGGCCACCCGGCAGGTGGTCGAGGAGGGGCTGGCGGACGTGCTCGTACTGACCACCTTCGATCTGGACGAGTACGTCTTCGGCGCGCTGCGGGCGGGTGCCGCCGGTTTCCTGCTGAAGGACGCCGACGCGGCGGAACTGATCGGGGCGGTCCGTACGGTGGCGCGCGGGGAGGGGCTGATCGCACCCGCGGTGACCCGGCGCCTGATCGCCGAGTTCGCGGCGCCGCGCGCACCGGAGCGCTCGGTACGGCCGGAGACGGCCGCGGCGGTGGAGTCGCTGACGCGGCGCGAGCGGGAGGTGCTCGGCGCCCTGGGCGCGGGTCTGTCGAACGCCGAGATCGCCGTACGCCTGGAGATGGCGGAGGCGACGGTGAAGACGCACGTCAGTCGGCTGCTGGGGAAGCTGGAGCTGCGCAGCCGGGTCCAAGCAGCCGTACTGGCGCAGGAGTTGGGGATCTAGACGGCTGCTGGAGGTGAGGTCTGGACCTCTTGACGGTTGGTCCAGACCTTTCTAGTCTCACCGAAACACTGTGGTGAGCGTGCCATGACAATCGTCGTGAAGAGGCGTGCTCACGGGCGGCGCAGGTCCCACCCCCATGTACCGGTCGGCCCCACGACCGGTACGGACCTACGGAGGAGCACCCTTGAGCACAGCACCCCCGCAACGCACCCGTCTGTTCAGAAGGCTGGCCGCCACGGTGGCCGCCTTCGCCCTGCCCATCGCCGGCCTCGTCGGCCTGGCCGGACCCGCACAGGCGGCCACCTCCGCGACGGCGACCTACACCAAGGCCTCCGACTGGGGCTCCGGCTTCGAGGGCAAGTGGACGGTGAAGAACACCGGCACCACCACGCTGACCAGCTGGACCGTGGAGTGGGACTACCCCGCCGGCACCAGGGTCACCTCCGCCTGGGACGCGACGGTCACCAGCGCGGGCAACCACTGGACCGCCAAGAACGTCGGCTGGAACGGCACCCTCACCCCCGGCCAGAGCGTCACCTTCGGGTTCAACGGCACCGGCACCGGCGCCCCCGCCGGCTGCAAGATCAACGGCGGTTCCTGTGACGGCGGCACCCAGCCCGGCGACGCCCCGCCCTCGGCCCCCGGCACCCCCACCGCCTCCGCCGTCACCGAGACCGCGCTGACCCTTTCCTGGCCGGCGGCCACCGACGACAAGGGCGTCAAGAACTACGACGTGTACCGCAACGGCGCCAAGCTCGCCACGGTCACGGGCACCACCTACGGCGACTCCGGCCTGACCAAGGGCACCACGTACGCCTACGCGGTCACCGCCCGCGACACCGCCGACCAGACCGGACCCCCCTCCGGCGAGCTCTCCGTCACCACCCCGGGCGGCGGCGGCACGGACCCGGGCGCCGGCTCCAAGGTCAAGCTGGGCTACTTCACGAACTGGGGCGTCTACCAGCGCAACTACCACGTGAAGAACCTGGTCACCTCCGGCTCCGCCGCGAAGATCACCCACATCAACTACGCCTTCGGCAACGTCCAGGGCGGCAAGTGCACCATCGGCGACTCCTACGCGGACTACGACAAGGCGTACACCGCCGACCAGAGCGTCGACGGCAAGGCCGACACCTGGGACCAGCCGCTGCGCGGCAACTTCAACCAGCTCCGCAAGCTGAAGGCCCAGTACCCCCACATCAAGATCCTGTGGTCCTTCGGCGGCTGGACCTGGTCCGGCGGATTCGGCCAGGCCGCCGCGAACCCGGCCGCCTTCGCCCAGTCCTGCTACGACCTCGTCGAGGACCCGCGCTGGGCCGACGTCTTCGACGGCATCGACCTCGACTGGGAGTACCCGAACGCCTGCGGCCTGACCTGCGACACCAGCGGCGCCGCCTCCCTGAAGAACATGATGCAGGCCATGCGCGCCAAGTTCGGCACGAACAACCTGGTCACCGCCGCCATCTCCGCCGACGGCTCCAACGGGGGCAAGCTGGACGCCGCCGACTACGGCGGCGCGGCCCAGTACGTCGACTTCTACAACGTCATGACCTACGACTTCTTCGGCGCCTGGGCGGCGCAGGGCCCGACCGCCCCGCACTCCCCGCTCACCGCCTACCCGGGCATCCCCCAGGACGGCTTCAACTCCGAGGCCGCGATCACCAAGCTCAAGGGCAAGGGCATCGCCGGATCCAAGCTCAACCTCGGCATCGGCTTCTACGGCCGCGGCTGGACCGGCGTCACCCAGGCGACCCCCGGCGGCACCGCCACCGGCCCGGCGCCGGGCACGTACGAGCAGGGCATCGAGGACTACAAGGTGCTCAAGGCCAGCTGCCCCAGCACCGGCACCATCGCCGGCACGGCCTACGCCAAGTGCGGCAGCAACTGGTGGAGCTACGACACCCCCGCCACGGTGGCCTCGAAGATGACCTGGGCCAAGCAGCAGGGCCTCAAGGGAGCCTTCTTCTGGGAGTTCAGCGGCGACACCACGAACGGTGAACTCGCCAACGCCATCCACACCGGCCTCCAGTGACCCCCGGCTGCCGGACCCGGTGAAAGACGAAGCCGGGGAGACGGGTCCGCCCCCGTCTCCCCGGCTTCTCCACGTGTACCAGGAGCCGCGGCCCTCAGGCCACGTTCACCCGCTGCCCCGGAGGCGCCGCCTCCAGCCAGGCCAGGAAACCAGTCAGCGCGTCCTCGCTCATCGCGAGCTCCAGGCGGGTCCCCCGGTGGGAACAGCCGAGCACGACGGCGTCGGACAGCAGGGCCAGCTCCTCCTCGCCCTCGGGGGCACGCCGGGCGAGCACCTCGATGGAGGAGCGCTCCAGGAGCCGGCGCGGCCGCGGGGAGTACGAGAACACCCTGAACCACTCGATCCGGTCACCGCTGTAGCGGGCCACCCCGTACACCCAGCCCTTGCCGGAGACGTCGGGCTCGTCCGCCACGCCCCAGCGCAGGCTGCAGTCGAAGGTCCCGCCGGACCGCTGGATCAGTCTGCGGCGCAGGCCGAACACAAACAGCCCGATCACCACCAGGGCTACGACCAGGCCGCTCACAAGCAGAGCGAGGAGCATCTTCACCGACCTCCTCGCTCATCGAAACACCGCACACGACCGTGCCCATCACCGGACAAGTCCGAGGACGGACGTACATCGCCTCAGCCGCGACCCGGTCTGGAAAATTCCAGAACGGACCGCGGCTGAGGTCTGCCGGCCCCCGGAGGTCGCCCTCCGGGGGCCGGCGGTGGAACTCCGACGGGCTGTCAGCCCGTTACGGCGCGCAGCCGGACATCGGCGCGACGTTCGGCGGCCGCGTCGGCCTCCGACTTCGCGCGCTCCAGTGCCCGCTCCGCCCGCTGGACGTCGATCTCGTCCGCGAGCTCGGCGATCTCGGCCAGCAGGGACAGCTTGTTGTCCGCGAACGAGATGAATCCGCCGTGCACCGCGGCGACGACAGTGCCGCCCTCGCTGGTACGGATGGTCACCGGGCCCGATTCCAGCACACCGAGAAGCGGCTGGTGACCGGGCATGACGCCGATGTCGCCGGACGTGGTGCGGGCGACAACAAGGGTGGCCTCGCCGGACCAGACATTGCGGTCCGCCGCGACCAGCTCGACGTGCAGCTCAGCAGCCAAGGTGGCTCCTCGGGTCACCACCCGGCGGGTCAGCCGGGTGTTGGGTCAAATTCTAATGGGCGTGGGGAGAGGGACGGGACGTACCCCGCCCCTCTCCTTCGTTCTTCGAAGACTGCGTTCCGCAGAACGCGGCCGACTAGGAGACGCCCAGCTCCTTGGCGTTGGCCTTCAGGTCCTCGATGCCACCGCACAGGAAGAACGCCTGCTCGGGGAAGTGGTCGTAGTCACCGTCGCAGATCGCGTTGAACGCGGTGATCGACTCGTCGAGCGGAACGTCCGAACCGTCCACACCGGTGAACTGCTTCGCCACGTGGGTGTTCTGCGACAGGAAGCGCTCGACGCGACGGGCACGGTGGACAACGAGCTTGTCCTCCTCGCCCAGCTCGTCGATACCGAGGATCGCGATGATGTCCTGGAGGTCCTTGTACTTCTGGAGGATCCCCTTGACGCGCATCGCCGTGGCGTAGTGGTCCGCCGCGATGTACCGCGGGTCGAGGATGCGGGACGTCGAGTCCAGCGGGTCCACGGCCGGGTAGATGCCCTTCTCGGAGATCGGACGGGAAAGAACCGTCGTCGCGTCGAGGTGGGCGAAGGTGGTCGCCGGCGCCGGGTCGGTCAGGTCGTCCGCGGGGACGTAGATCGCCTGCATCGAGGTGATCGAGTGACCACGGGTCGAGGTGATGCGCTCCTGGAGGAGACCCATCTCGTCGGCCAGGTTCGGCTGGTAACCCACCGCGGAGGGCATGCGGCCGAGCAGGGTCGACACCTCGGAACCCGCCTGGGTGTACCGGAAGATGTTGTCGATGAAGAACAGAACGTCCTGCTTCTGCACATCGCGGAAGTACTCCGCCATGGTCAGACCGGCCAGGGCGACGCGCAGACGGGTGCCCGGGGGCTCGTCCATCTGGCCGAAGACGAGCGCCGTCTTGTCGATGACGCCGGAGTCGGCCATTTCCTCGATGAGGTCGTTGCCCTCACGGGTACGCTCACCGACGCCCGCGAAGACCGACACACCGTCGTGGTTGTTGGCGACGCGGTAGATCATTTCCTGGATCAGAACGGTCTTGCCGACACCGGCACCACCGAACAGACCGATCTTTCCACCCTTGACGTACGGGGTGAGAAGGTCGATGACCTTGACGCCGGTCTCGAACATCTCGGTCTTCGACTCGAGCTCGTCGAAGCGGGGCGCCTTGCGGTGGATCGGCCAGCGCTCGGTGACGTTGGCGTTCTCCTCCGGGTAGTTCAGCACCTCACCGAGGGTGTTGAACACCTTGCCCTTGGTGAAGTCACCGACGGGGACGGTGATGCCCTCGCCCGTGTCGGTCACCGGGGCCTGGCGGACCAGGCCGTCGGTCGGCTGCATCGAGATGGTACGGACGACGCCGTCACCCAGGTGCTGCGCGACCTCGAGGGTCAGGGTCTTGAGCTTGCCGTCCTCGGCCGGGTCTGCGACCTGGACCTTGAGGGCGTTGTAGATGTCGGGCATGGCGTCGACGGGGAACTCCACGTCGACGACCGGGCCGATGACCCGGGCGACGCGGCCCGTGGCGGCGGCCGTCTCAACAGTGGTCGTCATTACTTGTCACTCCCCGCGGTCGCGTCAGCCATGGCGCTCGCGCCACCGACGATCTCGCTGATTTCCTGGGTGATTTCGGCCTGGCGGGCCGCGTTGGCAAGCCGGGAGAGGCTCTTGATGAGGTCTCCGGCGTTGTCGGTCGCCGACTTCATCGCGCGGCGGCGGGCGGCGTGCTCGGAAGCGGCCGACTGCAGCAGTGCGTTGTAGATGCGGCTCTCGACGTAGCGCGGCAGCAGGGCGTCGAGGACGTCCTCCGCCGACGGCTCGAAGTCGAACAGCGGAAGGATCTCGCCCTTCGCGCCGGACTCTTCTTCGCCCTTGTCGAGGCTGAGCGGCAGCATCCGGCCGTCGACCGCGTTCTGCGTCATCATCGACACGAATTCCGTGTAGACGATGTGCAGCTCGTCGACGCCGCCCTCGGCCGTGTCCTTCTCGATGGCTTCGATCAGCGGCCCCGCGACGCGCTTGGCGTCGGCGTACGCCGGGCTGTCGGTGAAGCCGGTCCACGAATCCGCGACCTTGCGCTCACGGAAACCGAAGTAGGCCAGACCCTTGCGGCCGACGATGTACGTGTCGACCTCCTTGCCCTCGCCGCGGAGCCGCTCGGTGAGCCGCTCCGCCTGCTTGATGGCGTTCGAGGAGTAGCCGCCGGCCAGACCGCGGTCGCTCGTGACGAGCAGGACCGCGGCGCGCACCGGCGCCTCGACCTCGGTGGTCAGGGCGTGCTTGGTGTTCGAACCGGTCGCCACCGCGGTCACCGCACGGGTGAGCTCGGTCGCGTACGGCATCGATGCCGCCACCTTGCGCTGCGCCTTGACGATGCGCGAGGCGGCGATCATTTCCATCGCCTTGGTGATCTTCTTGGTCGCCGTGACGGCACGGATGCGACGCTTGTAGACCCGGAGCTGCGCTCCCATGAGTCAGGTCCCTTCCGTCGTCACTTGGAGACGTTGACGGCCGGCGCGTCCTCGCCCAGGAGCTTGCCGTCCGAGGTCTCGAACTGCTGCTTGAAGCCGGCGATGGCGTCGGCGATCGACGTCAGGGTGTCGTCCGACATCTTGCCGCCGTCGGCGATGGAGGTGAGGAGGTCCTTGCGCTCACGGCGCAGGTGCTCCAGCAGCTCCGACTCGAAGCGACGGATGTCGCCCACCGGAACGTCGTCCATCTTGCCGGTGGTGCCGGCCCAGACGGAGACGACCTGCTCCTCGACGGGCATCGGCTGGTACTGGCCCTGCTTCAGCAGCTCGACCAGACGCTTGCCGCGCTCCAGCGAGGCCTTCGACGCGGCGTCCAGGTCGGAACCGAAGGCGGCGAACGCCTCCAGCTCACGGTACTGGGCGAGGTCCAGGCGCAGACGGCCGGAAACCTGCTTCATGGCCTTGTGCTGGGCGGAGCCACCGACGCGGGAGACCGAGATACCGACGTTCAGCGCCGGGCGCTGGCCCGCGTTGAACAGGTCGGACTCCAGGAAGCACTGGCCGTCGGTGATGGAGATGACGTTGGTCGGGATGAACGCCGACACGTCGTTCGCCTTGGTCTCGACGATCGGCAGACCGGTCATCGAGCCGGCACCCATGTCGTCGGAGAGCTTCGCGCAGCGCTCCAGCAGACGGGAGTGCAGGTAGAAGACGTCACCCGGGTAGGCCTCACGGCCCGGCGGGCGGCGCAGCAGCAGCGACACGGCGCGGTAGGCGTCGGCCTGCTTCGACAGGTCGTCGAAGATGATCAGGACGTGCTTGCCGGCGTACATCCAGTGCTGGCCGATGGCGGAACCGGTGTACGGCGCCAGGTACTTGAAGCCGGCCGGGTCGGACGCCGGGGCGGCGACGATCGTCGTGTACTCGAGCGCGCCGGCGTCTTCCAGGGCGCCGCGAACGGACGCGATGGTCGAGCCCTTCTGGCCGATGGCGACGTAGATGCAGCGGACCTGCTTGTTCACGTCGCCCGAGCGCCAGTTGTCGCGCTGGTTGATGATCGTGTCGACGGCCAGGGCGGTCTTGCCGGTCTGGCGGTCGCCGATGATCAGCTGTCGCTGGCCACGGCCGACGGGGACCATCGCGTCGATGGCCTTGTAGCCGGTCTGCATGGGCTCGTGGACCGACTTGCGGACCATGACGCCCGGGGCCTGCAGCTCGAGGGCGCGACGGCCTTCGGTCGCGATCTCGCCGAGACCGTCGATCGGGTTGCCGAGCGGGTCGACGACGCGGCCGAGGTAGCCCTCGCCGACGCCGACGGAGAGCACCTCGCCGGTGCGCTGCACCGGCTGGCCCTCCTCGATTCCGCTGAACTCGCCGAGGACGACGGCGCCGATCTCGCGCTCGTCGAGGTTGAGGGCGAGACCGAGGGTGCCGTCCTCGAACTTCAGCAGCTCGTTCGCCATGGCGGAGGGCAGGCCCTCCACCTTCGCGATGCCGTCGCCGGCAACGCTGACCGTTCCGACCTCCTCGCGCGAGGCCGCGTCCGGCTGGTACGACTGGACAAAGTTCTCCAGTGCGTCCCGGATCTCCTCCGGCCGGATCGTGAGCTCCGCCATCTGGGTTCCCTGCTCTCCTTGTTGGGCCTGAAGCTTCTTAGGGGTCTGGGGGCGACCCCCAGGAATCTTCTGCAAGTTCTGCACGGCCCAACCGGGCCGCTAGGAATGCTTTGTTCTATTGGTGGCTGGTCAGCCGGCCATGCGGCGGGACGCCTCTGCGAGGCGGTCCGCGATGGTGCCGTCGATGACCTCGTCGCCGACCCGCACCGTGATCCCGCCGAGGACCGAGGGGTCCACGTCGAGGTTCAGGTGCATCTGGCGGCCGTACAGCTTGGCCAGCACCGCGCCGAGACGCTGCTTCTGCACGTCGCTGAGCGGAACCGCGCTGGTCACGGTGGCGACCATGCGGCTGCGGCGCTCGGCGGCGAGCGTGGAAAGGGACTCGAGTCCCGCTTCCAGGCTACGTCCACGCGGGTGCGTGACAAGACGGACGACCAGCCGCTCGGTGACGGCGTTCGCCTTGCCGCCGAGCAGGCTGCGCAGCAGCTCGCTCTTGGCGGCGGCGGTGGCCGCACGATCGGTCAGTGCGGCGCGCAGCTCGGTGTTCGAGGCGACGATCCGGCCGAACCGGAAGACCTCGTCCTCGACGTTGTCGAGCGCGCCGGCCTGCTGGGCCGCCGTGAGGTCGGCGGTGGCCGCCAGAGCCTCCAGGGCGTCCACCAGGTCACGGGACTGCGACCAGCGCGACCGTGCCATGCCGGACACCAGGTCGAGGGTTTCCCCGCCCACCTGGCCGGACAGCAGACGGCCGACCAGCTCGGCCTTGGCCTCGCCGGACTGCGCCGGGTCCGTGATGACCCGACGCAGCGAGACCTCACGGTCGAGCAGCGCGGTGACGGCTGCCAGCTCACCGGCGAGCTTCGTCGCGTCGACGGACGTGTTGTCCGTCAGCGCGTCGAGACGCTCGCGTGCGGAGGCCAGCGCCTCGCGGCTCGCTCCGTTCATCGGGCGGCCTCGGCCTTCTCCTCGAGCTCGCTGAGGAAGCGGTCGATGGTGCGGCTCTGCCGGGCGTGGTCCTCGAGGGACTCGCCGACGAGCTTTCCGGCCAGGTCGGTGGCGAGCTTGCCCACGTCCTGGCGCAGCGCCTGAGAGGCGGCCTTGCGGTCCGCGGCGATCTGGGCGTGACCGGCAGCGATGATCTCCTCACGCTGCCGCTGGCCCTCTGCGCGCAGTTCTTCCTTGAGCGCAGTGCCCTGCTCCAGCGCGTCCTGGCGCAGGCGCGCGGCCTCGTGCCGGGCCTCGGCGAGCTGGGCCTTGTACTGCTCCAGCACGCTCTGGGCCTCGGTCTGGGCTGCTTCAGCCTTCTCGATGCCACCCTCGATGGCCTCGCGACGCTCGTCCAGAACCTTGTTGATGTTCGGGAGGAGCTTCTTCGCGAGGAAACCGAAGACGATGACAAAGGCGATCAGGCCGATGACGAGCTCGGGGATCGGCGGGATGAGGGGGTTTTCCGCCTCAGTGGCCGCGAGCTGAACCAGAGGGTTCACATCAGTGCCTTCCGTCTAAAGGGTCTGTTCGCTACCGGGATCAGGAGGTCGGGTAGACGAACGGCATGACCAGACCGATGAGGGCGAGCGCCTCACAGAAGGCGAAGCCGAGGATCTGGTTGGCGCGGATCAGGCCGGCGGCCTCGGGCTGGCGGGCCAGGGCCTGGGTGCCGTTACCGAAGATGATGCCGACGCCGACGCCGGGGCCGATGGCCGCGAGGCCGTAACCGATGGAGCCGAGGTTGCCCTTGATTTCGACGCCAGCAGCGAGGGTCTGGAGAGCGGACATGCCGGTTCTTCCTTCTCTTTCATGGACCGGTGGGGGTTGGCCACCGGACGACTGGTGGTTTGGGGGTGGGGCGGTCAGTGGTGCTCGGCGACGGCGCCCTGGAGGAAGCTGCAGGCCAGCAGCACGAAGACGTAGGCCTGGACAGCCTGGATGAAGAGCTCGAACGCGGTCATCACGATGACCATCACGAAGGACACGCCGGCGTAGGCGATGCCGATGCCGTTCAGCAGGTACCAGCTGGCGATCGTGAAGAGGAGAAGCAGCGTGTGACCGGCGAACATGTTCGCGAAGAGACGGACCGCGTGCGTGAAGGGGCGGACGATCACGTTCGAGAAGAACTCGATCAGCATGACCAGCGGCAGGATCCCGCCGAGCGACTTGTCGTAGCCCGTGAGGTTCTTCAGACCGCCGACGAACCCGTGGCGCTTGAAGGTGACCGACATCCACATGACGTAGATGACCAGGGCCAGGGCCGCCGGGTACGCGATGACGGAGGTCACCGGGAACTGGGCGAGCGGGATGATCGACCAGAGGTTCAGGATCCAGACGAAGAAGAACGTCGCGACCATGAAGGGGACGTACTTCTCGCCTTCCTTCTTGCCCATCGTCTCGTAGACGATGCCGCGGCGCACGAAGTCGTAGCCGGCTTCGGCGACCATCTGGAGCTTCCCCGGAACCAGCTTCGGCTTGGCGAAGGCAGCCCAGAAGAATCCGACGATGATGACGGTTCCGAGCAGGGCCAGGAGCATCGTCTTGTTGAAGTAGACGGCTCCGTCCATGTCGCCGAAGATCGGCTCGAACAGGAACGAGTGCAGGCCAGGAGCCGGGAAACCACAGCCGTCGAAGATGTGGCAATCGGTCTCGAAGGCGAGCACCTGCGTCGGGTCAGCACTCACCGCGGGCTCCTTCAGCGTGGCGCATAGGTACGGCAACCTCGTTGTGTCGGCGCGGCGCACAGCCGCGGTTCGGCACGGGACTGGTCTTACGGATGTGGGGGCGGCTTGTAGGCAGTGAGCCTCGCGATTGAGCAGGCGTCAGCTCAGATGCCCGCGCCCGCGATGCCGCAGTTGGCACCGGACGATAGCAGCTTCTCGAACGCGCACTTATTCCGCCCCTACCGTTCACGAAGAGGACCCCGTGTTTTCGGGCTTCTCACCCTTGTCACGCTTCGCGGACTCGGGTTCGACGTAAAGGATCTTGGCCTTCATGTGCGCGCGCGTCTGCGCAGCGATCCAAGCAAGGGTCGCCGCGACGATGGTGATCGCGAATGCCCTGGGATTGAACAGCGTCGTGTTCTTGAACACGGCGACGAAGACGAAGAGCAGCAGGATCTGGGTCGTGTAGAGCGCCAGACCCATCATCTGGAACAGATGCGGCAGTGATCGGGCCGTCCGCTGCAGGATGACGAATCCGATACCCATGAACAGGATCACGACGACCGTGGCCGCGACCGCCCCGATGGCCCCCTTACCGCCCGCGACCACGCCGCTGACGACTGCGGCCACGAGGCCGACGGCAGCAGTGGGTACGACGGTTTGCAGAAGGGATCGGGCGTCATCGGACAGCATGGCGCATGGCTCCGCGTGATGGTGGGGGTAACGGGACTCGTACGGGACGAGCGTAAGCCCGGCCCGAGTGAGAGCCTCGGGCCAATGGACCGTCGCACTACGGTCCTTCGGCTCTGTCGCCGGGTTTAGTGAACGGTATCACAAACTATTTGATGAGAGCTTTACCTGTCCGGTGTGCTGACTGTCACACATGAGAGTGACCATGCGCGTGTGTGCAGGACAGGCGGGTGGCTTGTCTGCTAAAGGGCTTCCATGTCGGACATGCTCCAGCGCCGTCAGCGCGCGGATCCGGCCTTACGCCGGTCGGGAAGGCGCGAACGGGGGCCTACGGCGGTCGCCCCGTTGACGCCGGACACACCCACCGCAACGGGCCGCGGAGCCTCCGGCTCCGCGCCCTCGTCCTCGCGCACGGCCGCCTCCGCCGCCGCCTCCGCGGCCCGCGCCGCGTGCCGGTAGCGCGGCGGGACCAGCCCCTCCGCCCAGCGCGGGGCCCGCGGGGTGAACCGCGGCAGGAGGAGCAGTACGAGGCCCAGGGCGCTCAGCGCCGAGATGGCGAGCACGATCCACATCGAGGTGGAGTGCACCGAGTAGGCCACCGCGCCGAAGGCGATCAGGCCCGACCAGAAGTACATGATCAGTACGGCGCGGCTGTGGGAATGCCCGAGTTCCAGCAGCCGGTGGTGCAGGTGCCCGCGGTCGGCCGCGAAGGGGGACTGGCCGTTCCAGGTGCGCCGCACGATGGCCAGGACCAGGTCCGCCATCGGGATCGCGATGATCGTGAGCGGCAGCACCAGCGGCATGAACACCGGGAGCATCGCGTGCGTCGCGTTGCGCTCGCCGCCCGCGAAGAGGGCCATCGCGTCCGGGTCCACCTGGCCCGTCATCGAGATGGCCGCGGCGGCCAGCACCAGGCCGATCAGCATCGAGCCGGAGTCCCCCATGAAGATCCGGGCGGGATGCATGTTGTGCGGCAGGAAACCGATGCACATGCCCATCAGGATCGCCGCGAACAGCGTCGCCGGGGCGGCCGCCTCGATGCCGTAGCCGAACCAGATGCGGTACCCGTAGAGGAAGAACGCGGTGGCGGCGATGCAGACCATGCCCGCGGCCAGTCCGTCGAGGCCGTCCACGAAGTTCACCGCGTTGATGGTGATCACGACGAGGGCGACGGTCAGCAGGTTGCCCTGCCACTGGGTGAGCGCGACCGTGCCGATGCCCGGAACGGGGATCCACAGGATCGTCAGACCCTGGATGACCATCACGCCCGCGGCGATCATCTGCGCGCCCAGCTTGATCAGGGCGTCGATCTCGAACTTGTCGTCCAGGACGCCGACCAGCCAGATCAGCGCGGCCCCGGAGAGCAGCGCCCGCGGTTCGTTCGACAGCTCGAAGACCCCGTTGAGGTTCCGCAGGTGGTCGGCGACCAGCAGGCCCGCGCACAGACCGCCGAACATGGCGATCCCGCCCAGGCGGGGCGTGGGCTCGCGGTGCACGTCACGGGCGCGGATCTCCGGCATGGCCCCGGCCGCGATCGCGAACTTCCGCACGGGCCCGGTCAGCAGGTAGGTCACCGCGACCGTGACGCAAAGCGTCAGCAGATATTCACGCACGGGCTGCCCCAGATGTATCGCCGGCCATCTCAGCCCCACACATTAGCCTCGATGTCACCGATGAAGAGGACGCGCGCATACCCCTTGGCGGTTGCGGTACACCCTGCTTGCCCCTATTGCACCCCGTACGGGGGAAATCCCCCGGTCAGGTCGGCGACCTCCGTACGGGTCCCCGCGGCCTCCCCGCGCAGCGCGGCCGCGAACAGGTCCGCGATCCGGGTCATCTCGGACTCCCCCATGCCCTGCGTGGTCACCGCCGCGGTGCCGAGGCGGATGCCGCGCTGGTCCCCGTACGGCAGGGCGCAGGTGTCCAGCACGATCCCGGCGGCGGCGAGGCGGCCGCGCGCCGTCGGTCCGTCGATGCCGAGCGATGCCGGGTCGGCGCTGATCAGGTGGGTGTCCGTACCGCCGGTCGTCACCGCGAAACCGCGGTCCTCCAGGGCCCGGGCGAGGGTCCGCGCGTTGGCGACGACCCGGTGCGCGTAGCCGGCGAAGGCGGGCCCCGCCGCCTCCCCGAACGCCACCGCCTTGGCGGCGATGGTGTGCATCTGGGCGCCGCCCTGGGTGAAGGGGAACACCGCCCGGTCGACGCGCTCGGCGAACTCAGCGCCGCACAGGATCATCCCGCCCCGGGGCCCGCGGAGCACCTTGTGCGTGGTCGCGCAGACGAGGTCGGCGTACGGGACGGGGCTCGGCGCCGCCCCGCCGGCGACCAGCCCGATCGGATGCGCGGCGTCCGCGATGAGGAAGGCCCCCACCTCGTCGGCGATCTCGCGGAAGGCCGAGTACTCGGGGTGACGGGGGTAGCAGATCGAGCCGCAGACGATGGCCTTGGGCCGGTGGGTGCGGGCGAGCTCCTGCACCTGCTCGTAGTCGATGAGCCCGGTCTCCGCGTCCACCCCGTACCCGACGAAGTCGAACCAGCGCCCGGAGAAGTTCGCGGGCGAGCCGTGGGTGAGGTGGCCGCCGTACGGCAGGCCCATCGCGAGGACCGTGTCGCCGGGCCGCAGCAGCGCGGCGTAGGCGGCCAGGACGGCGGAGGACCCGGAGTGGGGCTGCACGTTCGCGTGCTCGACCCCGAACAGCGCCTTGGCCCGGTCCACCGCGACCCGTTCCGCCAGATCGGCGTACTCGCAGCCGCCGTGGTGCCGGGCGCCCGGGTAGCCCTCGGCGTACTTGTTGGCGAGCGCGGAGCCGAGGGCGGCGAGCACGGCGGTGGAGGTGAAGTTCTCGGCGGCGCTCAGCTGGAGCGTCACGGCCTGGCGCCGGGCCTCCCCCGCCAGTACGTCGGCCATCTGCGGGTCCTGCTGCCTGAGCAGGTCCGTCGGCTGCGTGATGACGCTCATGGCACGACTCCAGGGGGTACCGGGGTACAAGCCACTGTAGGCCCGCCCCGCCCGACGCGCCCCTCGCGCACGCGGCGCGGAGCCGTGACACCCGTCAGGGCCGTGACCACCGGGTCCGGCGCCGGGTCGAACCCCGGCCCCGATGCGCCCCGCGCACCACTCGGCCGGGCGCGCTCAGCGCGAAGCGGTGACGCCCGTCAGGGCCGTGACCACCGGGTCCAGCGCCTGGTTGATCTCGTCGCCGATCGAGCGGAAGAAGGTGATCGGCGCACCGTACGGGTCGTAGACCTCGTCCGCGTCGGGGGACGGCGCCAGCAGCCAGCCGCGCAGCGCGGCGGCCGCCCGTACCAGGGCCCGGGCCCGCTCCGCCATGCCGTCGTCGAGCGGCGGCAGGGTGGCCGGGTCTATCGCCCGCACCAGCCGGGTGAACTCCTTCAGCGTGAAGGTCCGCAGTCCCGCCGAGTGGCCCATCGAGATGACCTGCGCCCGGTGGTCGCGGGTGGCGGTCAGCACCAGGTCGGCGCGTATGACGTGCTCGTCCAGCAGCTCGCGCCCGGTGAAACCGGACGCGTCGGCCCCGAAGTCCGCGAGGACCGCCGCGGCGTTCGCCTCCATCGGCGCGCCCTCGTGGCCCCACGTGCCGGCGCTCTCCACGATCAGGTCCCCCGCCGGGATGCCGCCCAGCCGGTGCGACAGGGCGTGCCGCGTCAGCCGCTCGGTGATCGGCGAGCGGCACACGTTGCCCGTGCTGACGTGGAGTATGCGGAAGGATCCTCCCCCGGCCGCCGCCGGAGAAAGATGGCCCCTGGCTATGCCACGCCCCTCAGGGCTCACGGGGCCACCTCGAGGTCGGGTACGACCTCCCGCAGCTGCTCGGCGGTCAGCGCCCCCTCGCGCAGCAGGACGGGTACCTTCCCGGTGACGTCGACGATCGACGACGGCAGCGTGCTCGGCGTCGGACCGCCGTCCAGGTACACGGACACCGAGTCGCCGAGCATCTCGCGGGCCGCGTCGCAGTCCTCCGGCGCCGGGTGCCCGGACAGGTTCGCCGAGGACACCGCCATCGGGCCGACCTCGGTCAGCAGCTCGATCGCGACGGGGTGCAGGGGCATGCGCACGGCGACGGTGCCGCGGGTCTCGCCGAGGTCCCACGCCAGCGACGGCTGGTGCTTGGCGACGAGGGTCAGGCCGCCCGGCCAGAACGCGTCGACGAGCTCCCACGCCTGCTCGGAGAAGTCGGTGACCAGACCGTGCAGGGTGTTCGGGGACCCGATGAGGACGGGAGTGGGCATGTTGCGGCCCCGGCCCTTGGCGGCGAGCAGGTCGCCGACGGCCTCGGCACTGAAGGCGTCCGCGCCGATCCCGTACAGGGTGTCGGTGGGCAGCACGACGAGCTCGCCGCGGCGCACGGCGGATGCGGCTTCGCGCAGGCCCGTCTTGCGGTCCGTCGCGTCGTTGCAGTCGTATCGCCGGGCCATCAGCGGGCCTCCTCGTGCAGCGGGGTGGTGTCGGGGGCGGGGGTCGCGCGGGTCACGGCAGGGCCTTGCGGGCGGTCGCGAAGCGCGGACGGTTGTTGAGGTCGGGGTGGTCGGCGGAGTCGGCCCATCCGCGCTCGTCGGCGAAGATCCACGGCACCTGGCCGCCCTGGGTGTCGGCGTGCTCGATCACGACGATGCCGCCCGGGCGCAGCAGCCGGTGGGCGGTGCGCTCGATGCCGCGGATGGTGTCGAGGCCGTCCTCCCCGGAGAAGAGCGCCATCTCGGGATCGTGGTCCCTGGCCTCGGGGGCGACGTACTCCCACTCGGTGAGCGGGATGTACGGCGGGTTGGAGATGACCAGGTCGACCTGTCCGTCCAGCTCGGGCAGCGCGCTGAGCGCGTCGCCCTGGTGGACGGTGACGCGGGAGCCCTCGGCGTTCTTGCGGGTCCACCGCAGCGCTTCCTCGGACAGCTCCACCGCGTGCACGCGCGAGCGCGGCACCTCCTGGGCCATGGCCAGCGCGATCGCGCCGGAGCCGGTGCACAGGTCCACGATCAGCGGCTCGACGACGTCCATCGCCCGGACGGCCTGTATGGCCCAGTCCACGACCGACTCGGTCTCGGGCCGGGGCACGAACACCCCGGGTCCGACCTGGAGCTCCAGGTAGCGGAAGAAGGCGCGGCCGGTGATGTGCTGGAGCGGCTCGCGCGCCTCGCGGCGGGCGACGGCCTCCCAGTAGCGGGCGTCGAAGTCCGCGTCCTTGACGTGGTGCAGTTCCCCCCGCTTGACGCCGTGCACGAAGGCCGCGAGCTCCTCCGCGTCGAAGCGCGGTGAGGGCACGCCGGCGGCGGCCAGCCGCTGGGTAGCCTGGGCCACCTCGGCAAGCAGCAAGTTCACGCTGTTCCTCCGGGCTGCTGTCGTACGGGGGGTGGTGCGGGGATCAGGCAGGAATCAGTGTGCGGCGGCGAGCTTGGCCGCGGAATCCGTGTCGACGCAGGCCTGGATGACCGCGTCGAGGTCGCCGTCGAGCACCTGGTCCAAGTTGTACGCCTTGAAACCGGTCCGGTGGTCCGAGATCCGGTTTTCCGGGTAGTTGTACGTACGGATCTTCTCGGAACGGTCCACGCTGCGCACCTGGCTGCGGCGCACGTCGGAGGCCTCCTGCTCGGCGGCTTCCTGCGCGGCGGCCAGCAGGCGCGACCGCAGGATGCGCATGGCCTGCTCCTTGTTCTGGAGCTGGCTCTTCTCGTTCTGGCAGGAGGCGACCACGCCGGTCGGCAGGTGGGTGATGCGCACCGCGGAGTCGGTGGTGTTGACGGACTGGCCGCCGGGGCCCGAGGAGCGGTACACGTCGATGCGCAGGTCGTTCATGTTGATCTCGACCTCGACCTCCTCGGCCTCCGGGGTGACGAGCACGCCGGCGGCGGAGGTGTGGATGCGGCCCTGGGACTCGGTGGCCGGAACGCGCTGGACGCGGTGCACGCCGCCCTCGTACTTCAGGCGGGCCCACACGCCCTGGCCGGGCTCGGTGGCGCCGTTGCCGCCCTTGGTGCGGACGGAGACCTGGACGTCCTTGTAGCCGCCGAGCTCGGACTCGGTGGCGTCGATGATCTCGGTCTTCCAGCCCACGCGCTCGGCGTAGCGCAGGTACATGCGCAGCAGGTCGCCGGCGAAGAGGGCGGACTCGTCGCCGCCGGCTCCGGCCTTGACCTCCAGGAGCACGTCCTTGTCGTCGCTGGGGTCGCGCGGAACGAGCAGCAGGCGGAGCTTCTCGGTGAGCTCTTCGCGCTGTGCGGTCAGTTCCTTGACCTCGGCGTGGAAGTCGGGGTCGTCGGCCGCGAACTCCTTGGCCGTCTCGATGTCCTCGGCCGACTGCTTCCAGGCACGGAAGGTCGCGACGATCGGGGTCAGCTCCGCGTAGCGCTTGTTCAGCTTGCGCGCGTTGGCCTGATCGGAGTGGACCGAAGGGTCGGCGAGCTTCTTCTCAAGATCGGCATGCTCGCCGATCAGTTCCTCGACCGCCTCGAACATCGGGTGCTCCTGTGGTGAAAGTCAAAAAAGGGCTGGGTGGGCGACACGACGACAAAGGCGCCGGTCCGGCCGCCCCCGCGTGGTCAGGGGGCGGCCGGTGACCGGCGCCTGGGTCGCGCTACTTCTTGGCCGCACCCTTGCCGAAGCGGGCCTCGAAGCGGGCCACGCGGCCACCGGTGTCGAGGATCTTCTGCTTGCCCGTGTAGAACGGGTGGCACTCGGAGCAGACCTCGGCACGGATGGTGCCCTCGGTCAGGGTGCTACGGGTGGTGAACGACGCGCCACAGGTGCAGCTGACCTGGGTCTCGACGTACTCGGGGTGAACATCGCGCTTCAAGGTGTCTCCTAGATTCGGGAGGGCGCCGGGTCGCAGGAGCCGAATTGCGCACTGCGTGAACCGGGGCCGACAGACCAGTCTGCCAGGACCGGGCCGCCTGTCAAAATTCTGAGGACGCTCCCCTCAACGGCGGGGGGCCGGGGTCTATTCCTCCCGGCCGGGGCCGCGCGCTCCCCCGCCCGGCCGCCGCCCGCTCCCCGTCCCGCTACTGCACGATCCCGGCGGCGGGGCTCTTGTCCCCGACGGACGTCGCCGTGGCCTCGGCGGGTACCGGCTGGTCGGCCAGCAGGGCGTCCCAGACCATCTTGGACTCCTTCGTCAGGGGCACGACGCGGTTCTCGTCCCGCGGGTCCGTGACCACCGGCAGGGTGATCATGTGCATGTCCTGGGAGTCGATGCCCTGGAGTCCCTGGGCGAAGCCCATGAGGGACTTCACGTCGCCGAGCGCCTTGTCGGTGGTGATCGCCTTGGTGGCGGAGTCGGCGAGGTCGAGGAGCCGCTTGGGGTTGTCGAAGATCCCGATGCCCTTGACCTGCTTGATCAGTGCCTTGATGAAGGCCTGCTGGAGCTGTATTCGGCCCAGGTCGGTGCCGTCGCCGACGCTCTTGCGGGTACGGACGAGGCCGAGGGCCTGTTCCCCGTTGAGCTTGTTCGTGCCCGCCGCGAGGTCGAGGTGGCTGTCGGCGTCCTTGATGGGCTTGGTCGTCGTCACCTCGACACCGCCGAGGTTGTCGATGATCTTCTTGAAACCGGTGAAGTCGACCTCGATGTAGTGGTCCATGCGGATCCCCGACATCTTCTCGACGGTCTTGACCGCGCAGGCGGCCCCGCCGATGGTGAACGCCTCGTTGAACTGGGCGCGCTGCCTGCCCGGGTCGGTCTTCCCCTTGCCGGTGGCGCAGGCGGGACGCGGGCCCATCGTGTCGCGCGGTATCGATATGACGCTGGCCTTCTGGTGGCCCTCGTAGAGGTGGACGATCATCGCGGTGTCCGAGCGGGCCGAGCCGCCGTCGTCCCGGCCGTACTCGCCGTTGGCGCCGCCGCGGGAGTCGGAGCCGAGGACGAGGATGTCCATGGAGCCGTTGTCCACGTTGGCCGGGCGGTCCTTGCCGAGGGCCTGGTCGATGTCGACGGTCTTCAGGTTGCCGTTGAGCTTGAAGTAGAAGTACCCGAGGCCCGTGCCGCCGAGCAGGACCACGCCGGCGGCGGTCCACGCGGCCACGGTGAGGCCCTTGCGGCGCTGCGGCGGCTTACGTCGGCGCCGGCTCGCGGCCCGGCGGCCGCCGGCCCTGCTGTCCTCGCTCATGCTCTCCTCAGTCCTGGCTCAGGCCCGCCCGTACGGAACGTCTGCCCGCTGTCCTCTCACTCAGACGGCGGAGCGGCTCCCAGGGTTCCACGGCCCGTACGGGGCCTTTCCCCCGCCTCTCCCCGCCGGAGCTCCGGAGCCTTCCCGGGGGCCTCTCGCGGCCCCTCGGGCGGGCGGGCCGCGGCGCCGCCCTTACCTGGGGTTTCCCGGGGATGCGGGCACACCGCCGGGTGCGCCCGGCCGGGGGCACGCATGTGGTGAAGGTCGCACGGGGTGACGTACGGGACGCCGTACGAACGCGGGACCGCCCCCGCCGCGGCTGCGGTGGGGGCGGTCCCGGTGGTGCGGTGCCGAGGCGGCGGCGGTCAGTCGTCGTTCTTGCCCGCCGGCGTGGTCTTGGCGATCTGCATCAGGAACTCGGCGTTCGACTTCGTCTGCTTCATCTTGTCGAGCAGCAGCTCGATCGCCTGCTGCGAGTCGAGCGCGTGCAGCACCCGGCGCAGCTTCCAGACGATGGCGAGCTCCTCCGCGTTGAGGAGGATCTCCTCCTTGCGGGTGCCCGACGGGTCGACGTCGACGGCCGGGAAGATGCGCTTGTCGGCGAGCTTGCGGTCGAGCTTGAGCTCCATGTTGCCGGTGCCCTTGAACTCCTCGAAGATCACCTCGTCCATGCGCGAGCCGGTGTCGACCAGCGCGGTGGCCAGGATGGTCAGCGAGCCGCCGTCCTCGATGTTGCGCGCGGCACCGAAGAAGCGCTTCGGCGGGTACAGCGCGGTCGAGTCGACACCACCGGACAGGATGCGGCCGGAGGCGGGGGCGGCGAGGTTGTACGCGCGGCCCAGACGGGTGATGGAGTCCAGCAGGACGACCACGTCGTGACCCAGCTCGACGAGGCGCTTGGCGCGCTCGATGGCCAGCTCGGCGACGGTGGTGTGGTCCTCGGCCGGGCGGTCGAAGGTCGAGGAGATGACCTCGCCCTTGACCGACCGCTGCATGTCGGTGACCTCTTCCGGACGCTCGTCGACCAGGACGACCATCAGGTGGCACTCGGGGTTGTTGGTGGTGATCGCGTTGGCGATCGCCTGCATGATCATGGTCTTGCCGGTCTTCGGCGGGGCCACGATCAGGCCTCGCTGACCCTTGCCGATCGGCGACACGAGGTCGATGATGCGGGTGGTCAGCACGCCCGGGTCGGTCTCCAGACGGAGCCGGTCCTGCGGGTACAGCGGGGTCAGCTTCTGGAACTCCGGGCGGCCGCGGCCGGATTCGGGCGCCATGCCGTTGACCGAGTCCAGGCGCACGAGGGCGTTGAACTTCTCGCGGCGCTCGCCGTCCTTGGGCTGGCGCACGGCACCGGTGGTGTGGTCACCCTTGCGCAGACCGGCCTTGCGGACCTGGGCGAGGGAGACGTACACGTCGTTGGGGCCGGGCAGGTAGCCCGAGGTCCGGATGAACGCGTAGTTGTCGAGGATGTCGAGGATGCCCGCGACGGGGATCAGCACGTCGTCGTCGGCGACCTGCGGCTCGTTCGGCGCGAACTCGTCGCGGCCGCGACGGCCACGGCGGTCGCGGTAGCGTCCGCGACGGCCGCGACGGCCGTCCTCACCGTCGAAGTCGTCCTGGGGGCCGTTGTCCTGACGGTCCTGACGGCCCTGCTGGCCCTGGCCGCGGCCGCCCTGCTGCTGACGGTCGGCGCGGTCCTGACGGCCGCCGCCCTGACCACCCTGGCCCTGGCTCTGACCCTGACCCTGGTTCTGACCCTGGCCCTGGCCCTGCTCGTCGGCCTTGGCGCCGCGCTCGCGACGGCCCTGCTGACGGTCACCGCGCTCGGCACGGTCACCGCGGTCGCCGCGCTCGGCACGGTCACCGCGGTCGGCACGGTCGCGGCGGTCACGGCGGGTACGGCCCTCCGTGGCCTCCGGGGACTGGCCCTGGGCGGCGACGGTGGTGGCCTCGGCCGGGGCGGCCTCGGTCTTCTGTTCGACCTGCACGGCGGCGGGGGCCGCGGACTCCGGGCTGCCGGAGGGGGCGGTGGCGCGACGGCGGCGGCGCTCGCCGGCCGGTGCGTCCTCTCCCCGCTCGGCTTCGCCGGCGCGGGAGGGGCCTCCTGCGGGCTGGCCCGGGATGTCGATCTGCGCCTGTACGGCGGGCTTGTCGGCGGGCTTGTCGGCCGCCTTCTCGGCGGGCGCCTGTGCGGCGGCCTCGCCCGTGCGGGCCTTGCTGGTGGCGCGGCGCTTCGGCTTGGCCTCGGCGGCGTCGGCGGCGGGGGCCGCGGCCTTGGGGGCGCTGCCGCCGCCCTGGGCCTCCTTGATGACCTCGATCAGCTGGCTCTTGCGCATCCGCGCGGTGCCCCTGATTCCGAGGCCCGACGCGACCTGCTGGAGCTCGGCCAGGACCATGCCCTCGAGGCCGGTGCCGGAGCGGCGACGCTTGGGCGCGGCGCCCGCGGCGGGGGCACTGGTGTCGACGTTGGTGTCGGCAGCGCCCATCAGATCGGTGGTGTCGCTCACGAAGGGTCCTTCCCTGGAGCGGACGTCGGCCTGTCTGGCTCGGCGACCGGTTGTGCTGTCCGACAACGGACCACGACTTGATGGGTCATGGACCGCGGCCGGGGCGGTGGTCCGCCGATAGAGATACGGCGGAGAGAAACGTGCGTGGGTGGTTCCGGCGAGAAGCCCCCGAGCTGGAAGCGTGGGAATGTCACGCCGATTCCGGAGCGTGCTCGAAACTGCTGGCAGCGATCAAAGCAGTCGGGGAGGCTCCCGGAAGAAAGGTGGTCCCGGATGGGGACACTGAGCACCGAGCCATGGCGGCTTCGGATGCGCACTTGAGACTAACACTACCGGATCCAACAGATATTCCCCCTCTCAATCACCGGCAATCGGCCCTTCCGGCAGCGGGCGGCCTGCCCTGGCCGCCCGCCCGGTGGGCCGTGTCGCTAGGACACGGACTGGCCGCCCTGGGTGCCCAGCGGAAGGACGCTCGCGCCCGCGGAGTCGAGTGCGAGCCGGTTGGCCGCCCACCCCTCGCCGGCGAGCCGCGCGACCTTGTCGGCCGCGTCGTTGTCGACCAGCGCGAGGACCGTGGGGCCCGCGCCGGAGATGACCGCGGGGATGCCGTCCGCCCGCAGCCGGTTCACGAGTGCCACGCTCTCCGGCATCGCCGGGGAGCGGTACTCCTGGTGCAGCCGGTCCTCGGTGGCGGGCAGCAGGAACTCGGGACGCCTGGTCAGGGCCTCCACGAGCAGGCCGGCCCGGCCCGCGTTCACGGCCGCGTCCACGTGCGGGACGGTGCGCGGCAGGAGTCCTCGCGCGGTCTCGGTCAGGACCGGCTTGGACGGGACGAAGACCACCGGAACGATGGAATCCGCAGGGTCCATACGGATCGCCCTGGCGCTGCCGCCGTCCATCCAGGCGAGGGTGAAACCGCCGAGGAGACAGGCGGCGACGTTGTCGGGGTGCCCCTCGATCTCCGTGGCGAGCTCCAGCAGCGCGGCGTCGTCGAGCTTCGCCTCGCCGCCTATGGTCACGGCGCGGGCCGCGACGATGCCGGCGCAGATCGCGGCGGAGGAGGAACCGAGGCCGCGGCCGTGCGGGATGCGGTTCGCGCAGACGACCTCCAGGCCGCGCGGCTGGCCGCCCAGCAGGTCGAAGGCGGTGCGCATGGAGCGTACGAGGAGGTGGCTCTCGTCCCGCGGGAGGGTGTCGGCGCCCTCACCCGCGATGTCGATGTTCAGGCCGGAGTCGGCGACGCGGACGACCACGTCGTCGTAGAGCCCCAGGGCCAGGCCGAGGGCATCGAAGCCGGGGCCGAGGTTGGCACTGCTGGCGGGGACGCGCACTCGTACGGCGGCGGCGCGGAACGCTGGACCTGCCATCGGTCGATGACACTCCTTGTGACTGTGCGAGATCTGGTGACGGTGCGGGATCTTCGCTGCGAATGTACTGGAGAACCTACGACACCCGAAGGCCCTCGGGGCAGCACCGCGGTCATATGCGCGGTGGCGGATGTAAGTACAGCGTATCGAAGGAAGGTTCTCTCGCGACATAGGGCGCACAGGAGGCGCACGATGCGTGTCGCGTTCTTCCGCTGAATTCCGTTGACTTTTGGTGCCGTACGGGCCGAGTTGCCGGATTCCGGAGGCTTCCGGAATCCGGCAACTCGGGGTCGAGCCGGAGCTCGGGTCAGATCAGGCCGAGACGGCCGGCCGCGGCCTCGGCGTCCACCGGAATGGTGACCGGCTGCGGAGCGCCGGCGACCGCCCAGTCGGGGTCCTTCAGGCCGTTGCCGGTGACGGTGCACACGATCTTCTGGCCCGGGTCGACGAGACCGGCCTCGGCGGCCTTCAGCAGGCCGGCCACGGACGCGGCCGAGGCGGGCTCGACGAAGACGCCCTCCTGCGCGGCCAACAGCCGGTAGGCGGCCAGGATCTGGCGGTCCGTCACCTCGTCGATGAAGCCACCCGACTCGTCCCGCGCGGCGAGCGCGTAGTCCCAGGAGGCCGGGTTGCCGATCCGGATCGCGGTGGCGATGGTGTGCGGCTCCTTGACGATCTCGCCGCGCACGATGGGCGCGGAACCCGAGGCCTGGAAACCCCACACGCGGGGCGTACGGGAGGCCAGGCCGTCGGCCCTGTACTCCTTGAAGCCCTTCCAGTACGCGGTGATGTTGCCGGCGTTGCCGACGGGCAGCACGTGGATGTCGGGGGCGTCGCCGAGCGCGTCCACGATCTCGAACGCGGCCGTCTTCTGGCCCTCGATGCGCACCGGGTTGACGGAATTGACCAGCGCCACCGGGTAGTTGTCGGACAGCGCGCGGGCCAGGTCCAGGCAGTCGTCGAAGTTGCCGTCGACCTGCAGGATCTTGGCGCCGTGCACGAGGGCCTGGCCCATCTTGCCCAGCGCGATCTTGCCGCGGGGAACGAGCACCGCGCAGACCATCCCGGCGCGCACCGCGTAGGCGGCGGCCGAGGCGGAGGTGTTGCCCGTGGAGGCGCAGATGACGGCCTTGGCGCCGTCCTCCTTGGCCTTGGTGATCGCCATCGTCATGCCGCGGTCCTTGAAGGACCCCGTGGGGTTCGCGCCCTCTACCTTGAGGTGGACCTCACAGCCGGTGCGCTCGGAGAGCACCTGGGCGGGGACGAGCGGGGTCCCCCCCTCGCGGAGCGTGACCACGGGGGTCGTGGCCGTCACCGGCAGACGGTCCCGGTACTCCTCGATGATGCCGCGCCACTGGTGGGTGCGATTGCTGCTCATGGGTCCTTACTCCCCTTCAACGCGCATGATGCTGGCGACACCGCGGACGGTGTCCAGCTTCCGCAGAGCCTCGACGGTCCCGGAAAGGGCGGCGTCGGGCGCACGGTGAGTGACGACGACGAGGGAGGCCTCGCCGTCCTTGCCCTGCTGGCGGACCGTGTCGATCGACACGCCGTGCTCCGCGAAGGTCGTCGCCACCTGGGCGAGGACGCCCGGCTTGTCCGCCACATCGAGGCTGATGTGGTAGCGGGTGACGACGTCGCCCATGGTGCTGACCGGCAGCTGGGTATAAGCGGACTCGCCGGGCCCCGTTGCCTCGGCGAGCTTGTTGCGGCAGACCGCGACGAGGTCGCCGAGGACCGCGGACGCGGTCGGCGAACCACCCGCGCCGGGGCCGTAGAACATGAGCCGGCCGGCGGCCTCCGCCTCCACGAAGACGGCGTTGTACGCCTCGCGGACGGAGGACAGCGGATGGGTCAGCGGGATCATCGCCGGGTGCACGCGGGCCGTCACGGACTGGCCGTCGGCGGCGCGCTCCAGGATGGCGAGGAGCTTGATGGTGCAGCCCATGCGCTTGGCGGAGGCGAAGTCCGCGGCGCTGACCTCGGTCATTCCCTCGCGGTACACGTCGTCGAGGCGCACCCGGGTGTGGAAGGCGATGCCGGCCAGGATCGCGGCCTTGGCGGCGGCGTCGTAGCCCTCGACGTCGGCGGTCGGGTCGGCCTCGGCGTACCCGAGGGCGGTGGCCTCGTCCAGGGCCTCCTGGTAGCCGGCGCCGGTCGAGTCCATCTTGTCGAGGATGAAGTTCGTCGTGCCGTTGACGATGCCCATCACCCGGTTGATCTTGTCGCCGGCGAGCGATTCGCGCATCGGGCGGACCAGCGGGATGGCGCCGGCGACGGCCGCCTCGTAGTAGAGGTCCAGTCCGTGCGCCTCGGCGGCGGCGTGCAGCGCGGCGCCGTCCTGGGCGAGCAGCGCCTTGTTCGCGGACACGACGGACGCGCCGTTCTCGAAGGCGGTGGTGATCAGGGTGCGGGCCGGCTCGATCCCGCCGATGACCTCGATGACCACGTCGATGTCGCCCCGTTTGAGGAGGGCGGTCGCATCGGTGGTGACGAGCGCGGGGTCGATGCCCTCACGGACCTTGGAGGGGCGGCGCACGGCGACACCGGCGAGCTCGACCGGCGCACCGATCCTGGCTGTGAGGTCGTCGGCGTGCGTCGTCATGATGCGCGCCACCTCTGAGCCGACCACTCCACAGCCCAGCAGCGCCACCTTCAGCGGACGCGTACGCATCATTCGACCTACGCCTTTCGATCTTTCTTCGCTCCCCGGCGCGCGGTTTGCGCGTCAGGTGTGAACCAGTCTCACTCAATGGACATCAGTTTCCATCCTCGGTCCATTGAGTGAGACACCCATTTTCAGGGTTTGCGGGCCTCTCCCGGAAACATGCGGATCATCCGAGGTCGAGCCGCAGGAGATCGTCCTCCGTCTCGCGCCGGACGATCACCCGCGCCTGTCCGTCGCGCACGGCGACGACGGGCGGGCGGAGCGCGTGGTTGTAGTTGCTGGCCATGGACCGGCAGTAGGCGCCGGTGGCCGGCACCGCGAGGAGGTCGCCGGGCGCCAGGTCGGCCGGCAGGAACGCGTCCTTGACCACGATGTCACCGCTCTCGCAGTGCTTGCCGACGACACGGACGAGCATGGGCTCGGCGTCGGAGACGCGGGAGACGAGGTTGACGGAGTACTCGGCGTCGTAGAGCGCGGTGCGGATGTTGTCGGACATGCCGCCGTCGACGCTGACGTACGTCCGCAGTCCTTCGAGCGGCTTGATCGTGCCGACCTCGTACAGGGTGAAGGCGGTCGGGCCGACGATGGCGCGGCCCGGCTCGACGGAGATCCGCGGTGCCCGCAGTCCGGCGCTCTCGCATTCGCGGGCGACGATCTCGGTGAGGGCCTTGGCGATCTCGTGGGGCTCGCGCGGGTCGTCGGAGGAGGTGTAGGCGATGCCGAGGCCGCCGCCGAGGTCGATCTCGGGGAGCTCGACGCCGTGCTCGTCGCGTACGGCGGCCAGGAGCCGGATCACCCGCTTGGCGGACACCTCGAAGCCGGCCATGTCGAAGATCTGCGAGCCGATGTGGGAGTGCACGCCGAGCAGGTCGAGGCTGTCGTGACCGAGGGCACGGCGGACCGCCTCGGCGGCGCTGCCGTCGGCGACGGCGATGCCGAACTTCTGGTCCTCGTGGGCGGTCGCGATGAACTCGTGGGTGTGCGCCTCGACGCCGACCGTGACGCGGATCTGCACGGGCTGGCGTACGCCCAGGTCGCGGGCGACGTGCGCGACGCGGGCGATCTCCTGGAAGGAGTCGAGGACGATGCGCCCGACGCCCGCCTCGACGGCCCGCCGGATCTCGGCCTCGGACTTGTTGTTGCCGTGGTAGGCGATCCGGTCGGCGGGCATGCCGCCGGCCAGCGCCGTGGACAGCTCGCCGCCCGAGCAGACGTCGAGGTTCAGCCCTTCTTCCTTCAGCCACTTCACGACGGCCTTGGACAGGAACGCCTTGCCCGCGTAGAAGACGTCCGCGTCCTTGCCGAAGGCGTGCGCCCAGGCCCGGCAGCGCTCGCGGAAGTCCTCCTCGTCGAGGAAGTAGGCGGGGGTGCCGAACTCCTCGGCGAGACGGGTCACTTCGATGCCGCCGACGCACGCGACGCCCTCGTCGTTCCGCGTGACGGTGCGGGCCCAGACCTTCTCGTCCAGCACGTTCAGGTCGGCGGGCGGCGGCGAGTAGTGGCCCTCGGGCAGGACGTCGGCGTGGCGGGGCCCGGCGGGGTGCGCGGAACGGCTCATCGGAATCTCTCTTCGGGGGTCACAGGAAGTCGGGGGCGTCGATGCCGAGCAGGGCGAGGCCACCGGCCAGCACCGTCCCGGCGGCTTCGGCGAGGGCCAGCCGGGCGCGGTGGGCGGCCGAGGGTTTCTCGTCGCCCCGGGGCAGGACGTGGTGCTGGAAGTCGAGCAGCGCGTCGGCGACGGTGACGAGGTGCCGGGCGAGCCGTTCGGGCGCCCGGTGGTGCGCGGCGGCTTCCAGGACCAGGGGGTATTCGGCGAGCGCGGCCAGCAGCGCGGGGGCGTCGGTGTCGCCCGCCTCCGCCGCGAATCCGAGGTGCTCGGCGTTCCTGCGGAGCGCGCGGGCGCGCGCGTGGGCGTACCGGATCCGGAACAGCTCGCTCGACTCGTCCTGGACGAGGAGTCCGGCGGTGAACGAGGGGGCCTCCCGCGCGGGAACGCTGAGCATGGCCCAGGCCGCGGCGTCGGCCCCGTAGGCCGCGACCACGTCTCCGTCGCGGCGGGCCACGGGAGCGACGGCGGCACCGGCCTGCGGGTCGTGGGGGTCGGCCGCCTGGCTCCGGCGGATCCGGGCGACGGCCTCGCGGACGACGCGCTCGCGCGGCTCGCCGTCGGGGGCGTGGCCGTACCGGGTGCCGCGCGCGCGGATGTCCCGTACGAGCGCCTCGGCGGAGCGGGAGGCGAGGGTGAAGTTCAGGAAACCGGCGCCGGTGACCTCGACGTTCGCGATGCCGGGCTCGGCGGCGAGCCGGCCGGCGAGGATCCGGGCGACGTCTGCGGGGGCCGCTCCGGCGCCCTTGGCGACCTGGAACGCGACGGGGGACGCGTACTCCCCCAGTCCGCCGGGCCGCGTCCGTTCGACGACCGCGCGGGCGGGCACGGGGCCGGCCAGTTCCCCGTCCTCGACGGCACGGCGTACGGCACGTACGACGGCACGAGAGAGGTCGGCGGGGATCACGCCACCCAGCCTAGGGGAGAAGCCCGGTCGCCATGCATCGGGTTTCGCCATGTGAACAGGGGGCTGGCCGGGGGCCTGTGAAGAGGGGTTGCCGACGGTGGGGTCAGCGGGGTCAGCCCCTCCCCCCTCTCCCTGCGGGCGTGCCCTTCCGCTCGCGGCGGTCCCGGCGCTCGACGAGCCTGCGGACGACGCGCACCAGCTCGGCGGGCTCGAAGGGCTTGGCGATGAACGCGTCGACCCCGGCGGCGATCCCGGCCTCCACCTCGTACTGCGTGCAGGCGCTCACGATGGCGACGGGCAGGTGCCGGGTCCGCGGATCGGCCCGCAGCTGCGCGGCCGCCCCGAACCCGTCCAGCCGGGGCATGACCACATCAAGGGTGATCGCGTCGGGGTTCACGCGGTGGACGACGTCCAGGCACTCGGCACCATCGTTCGCGGTCACGACCTCGAAGCCCTCCAGCTCGAGATTGACCTTGATCAGCTGCCGGATGACCTTGTTGTCGTCGACAACAAGCACCCGGCCCGAGGCGCCTGGCACAACTCGAGAGTAGGTCCGCCCCGGCCCCCGCGTCCGGGTTTTCGCCACTTCCACCCCCTCCGGGCGACGGACCTCCCTCTCCCGCCCAAATCGGTTCCTGATCACCCCGCGGGAGCTGGTAGTGTTCAACCCGTCGCCGCAACGCGAACGACACGCCCCCGTAGCTCAGGGGATAGAGCAACGGCCTCCGGAGCCGTGTGCGCAGGTTCGAATCCTGCCGGGGGCACTTCGCAAGGAGTGCCCAAAGACCCCGCCATCAGCGGCAACGCTGAGACGGGGTCTTCGCGTATGCGCAGCCAACTGCCGCCGTAGGCAGCCGTATGCCAGACCCTGTGGACTATTCGTGGACAAGATCTTGGGGCATCGCTCCAGGTCAGCCGTGGGAACGCGGAAGGCCCCCGGACAGGTCCAGGGGCCTCGCGGACTATCGCCAGTCACTCGCGATCACTCGTATTCGCGCAGCAGATCTTCGATCCGGCGGTTGGCCACCTCCTGACGGCCATCGAGGCACTTCGCGTACCGACTGAGCAGCACCTCCACGCTGTTGCCCGCGCGCTCCGCGACCTCGGTCGGGTCGACGCCGGCGTTGAGCCACGTGGACAGAGCCGAGTGCCGGAGGTCATAGGGCCGGCTCGCCAGGGGTGAGGCAGCCGCGGCCGGCGGCAGGGCCAGGAGACGGGCCTCCTGCCACGCCCGGTAGTACGTCGAGGAAGACACCACTCCCCCGGTCTCGCTGAAGAACAGCCTGCCGTCCGCAGCGGTCCCGAAGGTGTCGAGGTGCTCCCGGAGGATCATCACGAGCTGCGGAGGCAACGGCACCTGGCGCACGTCTTCTGTGGGCCGGTTCTTCAGCCCGCGGTCGTCGTGGCTCTCCCCCGAATCGGTCCACTTCTTGCCCGCGCTCGGCCGGGTCCGGTGGAGCACAGCGGTTCCCCAGCCGGATTTCGGAAGCGTCAGATCGGACTCCGCCAGCCCCACCACCTCGGCGGGCCGGAAGCCCCCGAAGTACATCCCGGCGAAGAGCCCCACGAGGCGCCGGCCCCGGGCTCGGCGGTAGCCCCCGACGTAGGAGACGGCGGTCAGCAGCGCCCGGGCCTGCTCCGGATTAGCCACGACCCGAGGATCGACGTCATTCGACACCTTGGGCTTCTGCCAGCGAACCGCGGCGAGAGGGTTCTCCCTAAATTCGCCGAGGTCCACCGCGTAGTGAAGGGCATTGACCAGGGTGCGCCGCTTCCGCCGAACCGTCTCGGCAGCGGCCGCAGTCCCGTCCAGCTTGACCTTCAGGGAATCGAGAACCGCTCGACCCAAGGCCGGATCCGTCAGATCGGACAACGGACGCGAAGCCTTCGAGATCCAGTGCAGGACGTTCCCGATCTCCGGAGGTGATTCCCTGTCGTCTGGACCGGGCAGAACATAAGCCCAGTTCCGAAGCGCTTTCCTTAGTTCGGCGTCTGCCGGCCGACCCGCACGTTCACCCAGAAGCGCCAGCGTGACCGAGGTCAGGGACTCGTTGATCCCGTCCCTGGTGTTCGGAGCTGCGTGAGGCCACTTCATCGCGATGTACTTGAGCGAGAAGGCGTACCAGCTCAGCGTCACCTTCTGTTCCACCATCGACGCGGGCAGACCACTGGCGGTGTCGAACTCCTCACCGTCACGGGTGGCCCGCATCAGCTTGGATCGGAAATTGTCGGCGAGCCCCTTCGTCCTGAACGACTCGGAAAAGACCTGCCCAGCCACGGACCACCGGACGTCATAGGAAGGGCGCTTCGTATCCCGCTTCCGGACGCTCCAGATCTTGACGTCGAGCGACTTCACGCGGCCGCACCTTCCTGGCTTCGCAGCCACGCGAGAAAGTCACTCCGCCAGACCCTCAGCTCTCCGTTCGGCAGCGTGAATGCCTTGGGAGCCTTCCCGAGTTCGCGCCACCGGTAGAAGGTCCGCCGTGAGATCCCTTTCAGCTCGGAAAGGATCTCCGCCGTGGTCATCAGCTCATCTTTCACGTCACGTCTCCTTCCGAGGCAAGTTGGTCGCGCAGGGCTTCGCGGGCTGTCTGGCGGTTGAGCTGGATGCCGCGGGCGATGGTGGCGGCGAGGACGGATTCGCCGGGGGTGTGGCCGTGGCCGGCGTACTGCCAGGAGGCGAGGACGAGAACGGTGTCCGGCTTGGTGTCGGCGAGGCTGTGGGCTTCGCGCTCTTGGGCGGCGCGGTAGTCGGCGCGGGTCTGGCGGAGGGCGCCGAGGGTGGTGGAGTACTGGCGGGACTTGGTGGAGAAGTGGCCGCGGAAGCCAAGCATGTGGGCCCAGCGGGTGATGGGACGGTCCGGGTAGAGGGGTTGCAGCGCTGCACAGGCGGCCATGAGGCGGCGGACGTGGTCCGGGACGGACATTCGGGCGAGGTCTTCGTTCAGGCCGGTGCCCTGGCAGCGGGCGCAGCGGCTCAGGGCAGAGCCGGAGTGGCTGTACCGCTGGGAGCGGCCCGATCCACCGCACATTCGGCAGTGCACAGCTGTGTCGGAGGCTCCCGTCGTCTCGGCGGCTTTGGTGGCGTACTTGGCGACGTAAGAGGCGACGGCCTGCTCCGTGATGTCGGAGCCGTCCCCGAAGGCCTTGATGGGGCGCACGTCCAGCTGCGTGCCCCATTGGAAGGTCCTGGCGGGCTGGTCGGCTGCGGCCGGTACGGACGCCGAGGTGTAGGTGTGCGCGACGGCCGCCCGTATCGCGCGGTCGAGAAGTTCTGTGCCGGCCCACGACGGGGGCGGGTCGAGAGGACCGCGGGGGCCGTCGATGCGGATCACGGCGTGGAAGTGGATGGCGCCCCGCTTCTGGAACTCGGCGACCTTGCCGTAGGAGATCCGGGCTTCCTCTTTGAGCTCCCGTTGGGTCAGTCCGGCGTAGGCGGCGATCTCGCGCCGGAGGCGGGTCGTGAAGCGCTGCCATAGCTGTCCGGCGTGGTTGTTGAAGAGGACCGCGCCGGCGTAGTCGTAGGTGGTCGGGTCGAGGGCAGTGCCGAGTTCGGCGGCGTCCTCCTGGTGGTGCTTGCCGCAGCGGCAGGGGCGGCCGGCCGGGCGGTTGTGGACCGGGCCGAAGGAGGGAGCCGTGAGGGTGGCGAAGACGCGCGGGTGCTCGCGGACGGTGGCCGGGATGTCGCGGCGGTCGTCGCCCGCGAGTCCGGCCCGGATCAGGTGGTAGGTGTCACCGGAGTACGTCCAGGCGCAGGCGGGGCAGCGGGACGCGCGGCGGTTGCCACAGGCGATGCGGAGGCGGGCACCGGGTTCGTCCGCGGTGGAGTAGCGGTGCAGGACCTCGCCGGAGGCCTTGTCCTTGGCGACGGTCCAGCCGGTGATGTGGATCGGGTCGGAGCACCCGCCGGTGCGGCGGACCTGGTCTTCCCATCGGGCGTAACCGGGAGCCCCGGCCACCTTCAGCATGTCGCTGAGGAGGCCGGGGTCCAGGTCCGCGAGGGGCGCGGAGTGAGTCACCAGCGTCGCCCCCTCTTGGGGGTGTTGGCGTCGCTGGTCGACGGGCCGGAACTGTTCTCGCGCCGGCTGTTCCGTGCGCTGGACGAGCGGTGCGAGTCGTGTTGGGCGTGGGCGTCGCGGATGCGTTCCTGGTGGCGCTCTTCGCCGGTCATGTTGTCGTAGACCTGGTCCATGTCCCGGTCGTACGGGTCGTCGCCGTAGCTCTTGCGGCTGAAGATCCCCATTACGCGGTCACCCCCACGCGCTTGATGCGGGCCGCGGTTCCGGTGCCGTGGCAGGCCGAGCAGTGAGCGGTGATGGTGCGACGGGCACCGGATCGGTCGCGGCCGCCGAGGGTGATGGCGACGGCGGGGAAGCCGTCGCAGTTCGGGCAGATCCTGGGCGGGGTGTGGCCGGACTGGGCCATGATGGTCGTCCTTTCGATTGCGGTCGGGAGGGGCCGGTCCGTCCGGGCGGCGGCGATGCTTGGTGGCTTGTGCGCCGCCCGGATGCCGGTCAGTGAGTGGAATTGCGCGGTTATCCGCGGCGGCCTGTGGTGCCCTTGGCCGCGTACATGGCGGCGTCGGCGGCGGCGAGAGCCTCGGGGAGTCCGCGGTGGGGCAGGTCCGTGAGGCGGCAGGAGCCGACGGAGACGGAAACCGGCAGAAGGCCGCCGTCGTAGGCCAGCGGAGTGTTGAGGGCCGTGTCCAGGCCGTCCAGGTGCGGGAGCCGGTGCACGGCGACGAACTCGTCTCCGCCGAGGCGGCCGGCGTATCCATGGCGGTCGATCCAGCCGGCGAGACGCTCGGCGGTCGCGACGAGGGCGGCGTCCCCGGCGGCGTGTCCGTGGGTGTCGTTCAGGGTCTTGAAGTCGTCCAGGTCGAGGAGGAGGACGACGGCATCCCGGTGTCGGCGGATGAACCGCTCCGCTCGTACGGTCCATCCCGCGCGGGTCCTCAGCCCGGTCAACGGGTCACGACGGGCGGCGGCGAGGCGGTGGGCCAGGACGCCGGAGTGGGAGGCCCAGCCGATGAGCGGCAGGCATAAGGCGAGCGATTGGGTGTCCACGATGCTCCTTCGTGCGGTCGGAAGTGGTGGTGTCGGGCCCCGGGGCGGCGATGCTTGGTGGCTTGTGACGCCCCGGGGACCGGCGGTCAGCGGCCCGTGAACTCCTGGCGGAGGGCGCGGACGAGGAAGAGCACAACGACGCTGCTGACGGAGAGGGCGACCGCGGTGACGGCCACGGCCAGGAGCAGCGAGACGGCGACGGAGGCCAGGGCGAGGACTCCGGCGACTCCGCCGGCGGCGAGGGCGAGCGCGGTACCGGGCGACTGCTGGAGCAGGCCGCCGAGGGCGCTCGGGGTCTTCGCGGGAGCCGGGATCTGTTCGGCGGGCACCGGGGTAGGGCGGATGGTCGCCGGGGTGTAGGTGTCGGGGGTCGGGTACTGGGGCTTGAACACGGCCGTTCTCCTTCCGGGGTGGGCTACTTGTTGATCGCGGTGTCGATGGCCGGGGCGAGGAAGCTGTCCGCGAGGAGGAAGCCGCCGAGGAGGATCACGGCGACCAGCCATAGCGGCGGGCGGATGAGCTTGTAGCCGAGGACCCCGACGACGAGGAGGGCGATCCAGAGCGGGACGTCCATGTCGGTGGCCCTTCGGTCAGCTGACGCGGCAGCGGTGGGAGCGGGCGGCGAGCTGGGCGGCGGTCGAGGAGCTGTAGTCGGAGGACCAGCCGCAGCCGTCGTTGGTGCAGACGGCGGCGTCCTTGAGACGGCCGTGGCGGTCGCGGTAGGTGCCTATCTGGACGGGGCCGATCTTCATGAGCGAGCGGAAGTTGATCCGGGCGGGCATGGCTCCTCCTGACAGCTGAGCTGGGCGGCGATGGCCTGTGCGAGCGGGGATGGGACGCCGAGCCGGGCGCGCAGGGTCTCGGTGTCGATGTCCGAGCCGGTACGGGTGCGGTAGTCGGTGGCGATCTTCTGGGCGTGGGCGACGAGCGCGGGTGGAGCGGTGACCGTCGGCGCGGGCACGGCTACGGCCATGGGTTCCGGGGCGGGCAGGGCGGGGACCGGGTGTTCGGGTTCGCCCTGCGGTTCCCGTTCGACCACGGGCAGGGGTTCCGCGGCGGCGGGCTTGGGCTCGGGATCCGGGGCGCCGGGTGACGCCGTGGGCCGGTGGACCAGGAGCGTGCCGCCGAGGAAGGCGAGCGCGGGCCATCCGGCGACGAGGATCCGGAGCCAGTCCGGGACGTCGTTCAGGTCGAGCAGGCCGGCGGTGGCGACGTTCGCGCCGAGTGAGGCCGCCAGGGCGACGGCGAACCAGGACCAGGCCGAGCGCGAGGGTTCGCCCGCGTCCCGCAGTGTGCGGAGGCGGTGCCAGGCGGCGACGAGGAGCAGGTCCACGCTCACGGGGTAGGCCCAGGCCTTCCAGCCGTGTTGTCCGGCGGCTTCGGCGAGGTCGTGCAGGTGGGCGAAGGAGAGGGCTCCGGCGATGACGGCCTGAACGAGGACGGCGTCCGGGCGGACCAGGCGGGTCATGGTGTTCACCTCCTTTCAGGCATGGGTGGGGTAGGGACCTGGCGCGATAGGGCCGCGCCGACCGGTGGGGTTGGTGCTTAGACGGAACCTGCCGTGGTGGTCTTCGGCTGGACCTTGCCGACGAGGACGCGGGCCTGCGGCGCGGGCCGGAAGGCGTCCAGCTCCGGGATCTCCGGGCTGCGGTACGCGTGGGCGTTGCAGATGTCCACGGCTTTGCGGAGCGTGGTGTGGGGGGCCCGGATGCGGGACCAGCCGCCGGAGGAGTCGCCGGCGACAGCGGTGCCGGGGCGTTCCCGGTCGATCTGTACGGCGGCGAGGACGGCGTCCGGGGAGATGTCCCCGAAGGCCATGTTCGCCGAGGTCTCGTCGTTCACGCGGTGGGCCGTGCGGCCGGTGAGCTGCGCGCGGAGCATGGTGATGCCCTTGCCGAGTTCGGAGCCGAAGCGCTGGCCGCAGATCTCCAGGTGGATGCCCGCGGCGCGGCCGAGCTGGGCGAGACGCACGAGATCGGTGACGATCCGGTCCCGGCGGATCTCCTCGGCCTTGTTCGCGGCGAGGGCCAGTTCTGCGACCTCGTCGACGAAGAGCACGACGGGGACGGGCCGAAGGTGTGCCGGCAGATCCCAGATGTCGGCGGTGATCTCCTCATCCGGCAGGGCGACGCTGATGCGCTGTTCGGCTCGGATGACCTGGTAGACGCCGCCCATGTACTGGACGAGCGCGGCCAGGAGCTCCGCGGCATCGACAGGGTTGTCTGCCAGGGCGGTGAACCGCTGCGCCATCGGGGCGAGTTCCACCCCGTTCTTGCAGTCGATACCGATGAGGGCAACGTTCTGCGGCGCGAGCCCGGCGACCAATGTGCGCTGGTAGACGGACTTCCCGGACTTGGTCGCCCCGACGTTCAGGGCGTGCGGAACCTGACGATAGTCCCGGTAGTGGACCTCCCCGTCTTCCCTCATGGCCACCGGGACCCGAAGGACTCCGGCGGGCGGAGCCGCGGGCATCCGTACCTTCTTGAGTACGTCGTAGCCGGTCATCCGAAGCTCTACGACGCCGGAGCGGATCTCCCGGGCGATGACGTTCTGGAGGGTGAAGGAGTGCCTCAGCCGGTCGGTGGAGGCGGAGAAGTCGAACGCGTCCTGTCCGGGCCGGATTTTCACCCGTAGGACCAGGCCGGTCGAGGTGGGCCGAAGCCGCAGGATGCGGGGCGAGCGGGCTTCGGGAACCGGGCGGTTGGTGACCCGGGCGAGGGCCAGTTGCCAGCGGGCGGGCGGGACGGTGAGCCCGCAGGCGTCCATGACCGAGCGGTAGCGGATCAGGACGCGGATCGTCGCGAAGGTGACCCCGAAGGTCATCCAGTACCAGGTGGGTCGCAGCTTGCGCAGAACGAGCGCGGCGGCCAGGACCACCAGCAGCGTGATCCATAAAGCATTCATGGTCAGCCCGCCTGGGCCAGCGAGGTGACGGCGACGGCGCGGAAGCTGAGACCGTGCCGCTTCTGGCCGTTGAACTCGTTCTCCCACGGACGGGCGACCAGCCCGGTCAGCGCCACCGGGGTACCGGTGACCAGCTCGCCGGAGATGTCGGGCTCCGCCACGGTCACGGACACGACATCGGCGTTGCCGTTCAACACGAAGAGCACGTCGACGGTCATGAGGTTGTTGCCGGTCTCGGTGTCGACGGCGACCTGACCGGTCTTCTTGTCCCGCATCTTGAGCTGCGGGGACTGGGCGACCATCACGGTCGCGCCGGTGGTGTCGACGGGGATCTGACGCACAGCGGTCACTCCTCTACAAGGGTCGAACTCCATCACTCATGTATAGGAGTGACATGAAGAAGAGTGCCCAACTCCTATACATGAGTCAACCCGCTAGGAGGAGAAACTCGTAGCGGGTTGTGGGGAGTTGAGTTGGCGTCAGTCGCGCGCGGGGATCCGGTACTCAAAGACGAACTGGTCAGCGGCCATGAGGGTGTCGCACACCTCAACCACGCGGCCTTCCTCCGTGACCGCGTCCCGCAGCAGATGCACCACGGGGGCGCCAGGGGTCAGCGACAGTTCAGTCGCCTCAGCCTTGGCGGCTGGTCGGGCCTGGAGCGTCTCCACGTACTCGGCGAAGACGTGGCCCTGGTCCTCCAGCCGCGCGTAGATGCCGCCGGGCCCCGGGTTCTCGGCGAAGAGCTCCGGAATGTCCTTCACGACGTCCCACGGCAGGTACGAAGTGGCCGTCTCCACGGGCGCCCCGTTCCGGAAGTACAACCGCCGCCGAGACAGCACCTGTGTTCCCGCGGACACCCCGAGCCGCCCCGCGATCTCTTCCGGCGCCTCTACGGGCCCGATGAACAGCACACTCACCTTGGCTTCGGCCCCGGACTGAGCGGCCTCGGCAAGGTAGGCCGCCATGCCTTCCCGTCGATGGGTACGCCTGAAACGGTCCGAAGACCGGCGATGAACAGGCGGCCGGGCCTTCACGATCGAGCCCTTCCCGTGTCGGGTCTCGACCAGGCCACTCGCCCGTACTTCCACCATGGCTTTGCGGATCGTCCCGCCGGCCACGCCGTAGCGCTCTACCAGCTCAGACTCGCTCGGCACCATGTCGCCGGGGCTCAGCACCCCCACGCGGATCTGCTGGACGATGTCGTCGGCGATCTGCACGTACCGAGGTGTGGCCCTGCCACCTCCCACCGTAGTTCCCATAGTCTTTCTCTTCCTCCTATGCTCCTGTACATGAGTACGGGTTCCCCGCAGGACAAGTCAACGCCACTGCACTCCGTGTCCGTAGCCGGGGCAGTGCTGCGTGAGGACGGTCGACTCCTGGCGATCCGTCGTGCGGACAACGGAACTTGGGAGCTTCCGGGCGGTGTCCTCGAACTTGCCGAGTCCCCGGAGGCCGGCGCACGCCGCGAGGTCCTGGAAGAGACGGGCATCGAGGTGGAGGTGGACGAACTCACCGGGGTCTACAAGAACACCGTCCGCGGTGTGGTCGCCCTGGTCTTCCGCTGCAAGCCGTCCGGCGGGACCGAGCGGACCTCGGAGGAGTCGACCGAAGTTGCCTGGCTGACCCCGGAGGAGGTCTCCGAGCGGATGTCCGAAGTCTTCGCGATCCGCCTCCTGGACGCGCTCGACAACACCGGGCCCCATGTCCGCAGTCACGACGGCCGGCAACTCCTCACGGCATGACAAGGGACGAAGCCGTGGCCCTAGTCGCACGCCTCATGGACGGCAGCCTCACCGACGAGGCCGAAGTCGACGCAGCCTTGGAGACCCTCAGAGTCGAACTGCGCTGTCCCCACATCGGCGACTACATCTACTGGGACTTTGATCCCGAACTGAGCGCCGAGACAATCGTGGACCGCGCCATGACCTACGAGCCCTTCGCGCTCTGAGCCGAGCGGCGCGGTAAGAGTTTCCCTACTTCATCAAGCACCCGGCTGCGCTCCGCTCCGCCGGGCGGGCTTCCCGGCTCCGCTCCGCGCGACGCTCCTGCCTTCGGCCCGCTCCGCGCGCGCTGCGCCGACGCCCGCCCCTGCGAGGCGGGATAGGCCTATCGGCATGAGTCGAGCCCTACGGGCCGGCGGTGCCACCACTCACCGACATGCCTCCGGCGGGGGCCTCCGGCTCCGGGATGGCGGGGGCGCCATTGGCGGGTGCCGGCCCGTGGAGGGTTGAGGCGGGGAACTCCCATCCCGTCTGCCATCGACCCAGGACAAGCCGAGCAGACACGGCACCGGGCGTCCAGGTCGTTCGTCCAGTTGGGCGCTCCACCTGGACGCCCGGCACCGCGCCCGCTCAACGTGTCATGGGCCGACGGCAGACGGGATGGGAGTTGGGTAGGTGGTGGGTTCAGCATTCGGTTCACGATCAGCTCGGTTGCGTGCCTGCGGCTTCGGGGGGTGGCTGGTTCTGCGGAGAACCAGCGATCATGCCCTGCACCAGAGAGCTGATGATCTGAGCACGGTCAGGTCCCTCAAGGTGAGCATCAGCGACCAGCCGTTCGGCAGCCAGATAGCGAGAGAACTCGAGGGGCTGGGCGAAATAGGCCCTGAGGTGCTCCGCCGCACTCTCCTGCGACCGGATGAAAGTCTTGCTGACATAGCCCGCAAGAGCCGCGGAAACCGCGCCCAGCGTGCCAGCAACTACCGCGCCCGCCGTCGTAGCAGCCGTGAGACCTGCAACGGCGAAAGCTACAAGCAGCACGAAGCCAAGCACCATCGCTACCTGCGCATTGCGGAACGACTTTGCTGCCTGTTCCAGCGCAATGCCGTGGTAGTGGTCGAGGCGACGGTGGGTCACAGTCCACAAGTCCGAGAGCCCAAGCAGCCGACTTGACTCGCCTCCATCCTCCATCGCATCAACTGTGCGGTCAGATCGCAAACCTTCCTCGAGGTTTACTTCCGCCTGCCGCACCAGCTCGCGGGTCTGAGAGATCGATTCAACCTCCAAGCCGGGCTGACTGATCAGGGCCACCAGGCTGGACATCCAAAGCGCAAGGAAAATGACGACGCCGCCCCCCAGGAGCGATCTGATCTCGACTCCCTGCACGGCTCGAACGATGATCAATGTCTCTGCGAGAAGCAGAGCCGCGACAGCAAATGTGACGACCTTGCGTCGTTTTGACCACGGCCTCCTGACTTGCTGGTTTTCAGCCATGGTCATCAGCATCATCCGTCTTCGGGGTCCCGTCCAGCGGTTCACGAAATCAGGACTGCGCTACTGGTTGGACACATCCGCAAAGGGCGGCGATACAGCAGCGGCATACCGCAACCACCCCAACCGCTCCCGGCCATCAGTGCCCCGGCAAAGCCTGGAAACGGCCGGTATGACCGTCGCTGACCGGTCTGGCTAGAGCTACGGATCGGAAGGCGAGCGCGCCCTACCCGTGCCAGGTAGGGCAGGGAACCACGGATGTCGACGGGTGCCGAGCAGGGCCAGTGCTCGGGCGGACCGCGGTGGAGCAGCGTCGGTCTCGACCTCGGCGGAAGTGGCGGGAATCCTGCGCGCCCCTGTCCAGTTCAGTCGTGCACGCCTCGCTCGCTGGGGTCAGATAGCAGACTGCCCCCAGGTAGGGCCGGTACGGCTATCAGCGACGATGGGCGGGCACGTGGCACGGCTGGAGTATCTGATCAACGGTGAGCATTTCCGGACTCAGAAGACCCTAAGGGAGCGGATACAGGGGATCATGAACACCTACCGCTACGACGAGGTGGTCGGCGAGACCGACGAGGAGTTCTTGCGGGACCTGATCACTCGCCACCCGGACTACGAAGAGAAGGCGGGGGCGGGAGTCGGCGGGTTCGTGGTGGTGCGGACAGAGTGGAACAACCGTGGGCTAATGCTGGTCCGGATCGACGGCTCAGATATCGACATCTCCTGGCAGGAGTGCCTCAGGGCTACCCCTCATGCTCAGCAGGTACGCGGGTGTCTGCGGCGTGCGGTCAAGGAACAGGTCATCACACATGTCACCGAGGCGTTCCGGCACGGGCCGGTGGTATGCGCCGTAACGGGCGACAGCATCGCCTCGACCGACCAAGCGGACGTGGACCACTACCAGCCCGTATTCGAGGAACTCGCTGAGAGCTTCATCCAGGCACACGGCGGCCTGGAAGCATTCGCCATCGCCCCCGACAAGGCGGCCGGCTTCTCGGTCGCCGAGCTGGAGGACGCGGCACTCGTCACGGACTGGCAGGCGTATCACCGCAAGCACGCCAAGCTGCGCGTGATCACCAGGCATGCAAACCGCTCCATCCTCCGGAAGAAGATCCGCAGCGAGTAAGCCCCCGGGCTGCGGCCTATTCGTGGACTCAGGACGGGAACCGACCGTCGTTTCACCCCCTTGACCTGCTGAAACGCGTGAACCGCACGGGGCCTCCGGAGCCGTGTGCGCAGGTTCGAATCCTGCCGGGGGCACTTCGCAAGGAGTGCCCAAAGACCCCGCCATCAGCGGCAACGCTGAGACGGGGTCTTCGCGTATGTGCGGCCAACTGCCCTGCTGTGGCGGGGGATCCGGCGGAGCCGGGGGTGGGGGCACCTTGGGGGTGGCCGCCGTGCGCTGGAACTCGTCGTCCGCTGGGGGTCGGAGAGGCTCGTCGTCCGAACCTCCGCCCGCCGCGGGGCCGGTCAGTAGCGGAGGTACAGGGCCCACTGCACGGTGGGGGCTCCGAAGATGAACGGTTCGCAGGTGTAGGGGAGGCTCTGGGATGCTCCGGCCGCCTGGCACTGCGCCAGGGTCCAGTAGGTGCCGTGGTGGTGCTTCTCCGACGGGACCGCGTTCGTTTCGCGGGCCGACGCCTCCGCTGATCGCGCGGGCTCGGCCGCATGGGCCGCCACGGCCGTACCTCCCAGGGCGAGCGCACTCCCCAGGGTCAGACCGGTCAGTGCGTGGCGCATGCGCATGTTGTTCCCCTCTCTCGGCCGTGGTGCTGCCGGCCCCGCGGCCTTCCGTGAAGCGTCCTCGGCGATCAGTCAACGAACCGGAAGCGCTCGATGTCCAGACGAGGACGGCCTGTGCCGCCGAAAGCGCGGGGGCCGGCCCGTGAGGGGGTGACAGGGGGCCGCGCCGTCGGGTAAAGGGCGCCCGCTGCCGCCGTGAGCGGGTCCCGGCGGTGTCCCGGCGACGGGACACGGGGGCGACGGAACGCCGGCCGGTGGCCGGTGCGGGCCTTCCGGTGGTCCGTACGAGGGGGCGGGGTGCGGTCTGTGGGATTTGGGGGGTGGGGGCGGGCCGGGGGCGTGCATAGGGTGGGCGGTGAGGCCGCTTTGTGCCGCTGACCAGGTGCTTTGCGGGATACGGCGCGTAGAGGATGGGGCGACGAGCATGCGTGAGCTGGCGGAGACGGCACTGCGGTGGGTGGCCGAGGGACGGGCCGGGTTCCTGGCGCGGCCCGTGACGGAGCAGGGGTTCGGGCCCCGGGATCCCTCCGGGGCGGTGCTCGTGGACGCGCGCGGTGAGTGCGTCGGGGCCCTGTACCGGGGGGTGTTCGACGCCGAACTCGTCGCCGAGGCCGCGGCGATGGCCCCGGGGCGGAGCGCGCGGGTGTGCGAGGTGTCGGTCGGCGCGGGCGAGGCCGTCGAGGCCCGGCTGACCTGTGGCGGGCAGGCCGAGGTACTGCTCCAGCCGCTGGCGGAGATCCCGGCGCAGTGGTGGGAGCTGCTCGGGACGGGTGCCGGGGTGGCCCTCGTGACGCGGCTGGACGAGACGGCCGACAGTGCGGTGAGCCGGGTCGTGCGGGCGGGCGGCACCCCGGCCGACGACGCCGAGCGGCGGGCCGGTGAGCTGCTGGGGACCCGGCGGCCCGGGCGGGACGCGCTGTACGGGGGGCCGGGGTCCGGGCTGGTGCTCGTCGAGGCGTACCCGTCCGCTCCGCACGTGGTGATCGGGGGTGGCGGGGAGCTCGCCGACGTCATCGGACGGCAGGCCGCGCTGCTGGGCTGGGAGTCGGTCGTGGTGCACACGGCGGCCGAGGCCGGGAAGGTGCTCGCCGACCACCGGGACGCGGCCTGTCTGGTGCTGCTCAGCCACGAGCCCGACTTCGACGTGCCGACCCTGCGGACGGCCCTCTCGCTCGGGATCCCGTACGTCGGTGCGCTCGGCTCGCGGCGGACCACGGCCCGGCGCCGGGAGGGGCTGCTCGCCGCGGGGGTCGGCGAGGACCGGCTGGCGCTGGTGCACGGGCCGATCGGGCTGGACCTCGGCGCCAAGACCCCGGCGGAGACGGCCCTCGCGATCTGCGCCGAGATCCTCGGGGTGCTCGGGGGGCGGGGCGCTCGGGGGCTGCGGGATTCCGACGGTCCCTTGAGGTGACCGGGACGGGGGTACCGGCCCGCTCCGACGGCGGGCCGGTACCCCCGTCTCATCCGTTCGGAGTACACGGGCCGGGTCCGGTGCGCGGGCGGCCGAGGGGTGGCTCCGGCGGCCGGTGAAGGGCCGGGGAGGGGCCGGTGAGGGGGTCGGCGGTCCGGGGGCGGGGAGACGGGCGGGGAGATTCGTCGCAGCGAGAGCGTGCATTCGGTGCGAAAGCGGGAAAATAGGATGTATGGACATGATCCTGAGCGTCGACTCGACCCTGACCGACATCGCCTGGTTCCTGGTCGTCGGCATCGTCGTGGCCGGCTTCCTGCTCGGCGGGTTCATCCTCGGCCGGCGCGTGCGGGAGCACGAGCCGCCACCGCCGACCGCCGAGAGCCAGCCGCACCTGCCCGACGGCGGTGCCGTCTACGAGGTCCGCGAGGAGCGGGAGTCCGTGGAGATCCCGGAGGGCGGCCTGAGGCCCCACGAGATGCAGGGCTACGGCAACTTCGGCTCCACCACCCACAGCCACCAGGACGAGGCCCGCGCCGAGCGGGAGTCCGGCTACGAGCACGTGGAAGGCCCTGACCCCCACGTCCAGCCCGGAGCCCCGCCCGACGCGGGACGCGGCGCTCACGCCTGACGCCCACGCCCGCCCACACCCGCCCCTCCCCGACCCCCCGCCCTGCCCCACGGCCTCCGGCCCGCGCCTCCCGCGCGGGCCGGAGGTCTGCCGGCGGTCTCCCCGCGCGGCCCGGCCGTGTCACGACGGCTCCTCAGAGGTCCGTCCGCAGCCGGAGCACCTCCGGCGGCGGGTGGCGGGCCGAGCTGTGGCGGACCTCCGCGGCGAGCGGCGGGTCGAGGGGACGGAACGGCACTTCGCCGAACCCGATCGCGGTGACCGTGCCCCCGCCGGGGGCGGTCTCCGTACGGGCGGCCACCGCGTTCGCCAGCTCGGCGCGCAGCGCGGCCGCCAGCGGGCTCGACACCAGCGGCGGCTCGTCCTCCTCCCCCGGCAACACCAGCACCAGCGCCACGGGACGGCGCGGGGTGCCGGTGTAGCCGACGGCCGCCGCGTCCCGGACGTCGGTGTGGCGGAGCTTGCGCCAGCCGCGCCGGCCGGCCGGGTAGGCCTGGTCGAGCCGTTTGACGACCAGGCCCTCGATGCCGCTGGCCGGCAGGGTCTCGTACCAGGTCTCGGCCAGCTCCGGGTCGGTCGTCATCGGCACCGGCTGGAGGGGCGGTCCGAGCGGCAGCAGGAGGTCGACGAGCAGGGCGCGGCGGCGTTCGTAGGGGCGGGCGCGGACGTCCAGCCCGGCCAGTTCCAGTACGTCGAAGGCGGCGTACGAGGCGGGCAGGGTCTGTGCGAGGACGGCGGCCCGGGCGGCCGTCGCGGCCGCGGCACGCCGCTGCACGAGCGCGAAGTCCGTGCGGCCCGCGTGCCAGACCACCACCTCCCCGTCCAGGACGGTCCCGGCGGGCAACTGCCGGGCGGCCGCCGCGAGATCGGGGAAGGCCGCGGTGACGATCCGGCCGGAGCGGGCCTGGAGCACGACGTCCTGCGCCGTCCGCACGACGACCAGGCGGTGTCCGTCGAACTTCGGCTCGTACGCGAGGCCCGCCCCGCGCGGCAGGGTCCGTACGGAGGAGGCGAGCGCGACCCGTACGGGCCCGGTACCCGCGCTCACGGCAGCCTCCCGGCCAGGCCGGGATCGAGCAGCGGGGCGAGGAGATCGCCGTCCCGGGCGAGTCGGGGCGGGATGTCGTCGGCGAGGAACACCAGGTCGGAGGCGGTCCGGCAGGCGCCGACCTCTTCCCAGGAGACGGGCGCGGAGACGGTGGGCAGCTGCCGGGCGCGGAGCGTGTAGGGGGCGGCGGTGGTCTTGGCGGCGGCGTTCTGGCTGTGGTCGACGAAGACCTTGCCGGGGCGCAGCGCCTTGGCCATCCGGTGGACGACCAGGTCGGGGAGTTCGCGTTCGGCCTCCTGGGCGAGGGTCTTGGCGTACGCGGACACCTGCTCGGAGGGGGTGGGCTCCAGGGGAACGGCCAGGTGGAGGCCCTTGGAGCCGGAGGTCTTGGCGTAGGAGCGCAGTCCGTCGGCGGCGAGGCGCTCGCGCAGCCAGAGGGCGGCGGCGCAGCATTCGACGACGGTGGCGGGCGGGCCGGGGTCGAGGTCGAAGACGATCCGGTCGGCGACGGCGGGGCGGTCGGCGGTCCACTGGGGGGTGTGGAACTCGACGACGAGGTTGGCCGCCCACATGAGGGTGGGCAGGTCGTCGACGATCACCTGTTCGGCGGATTCGTCCTCGGAGCGGGGGACGCGGGCGGTCCTCACCCAGTCGGGCGTGCCGGGCGGCGGGTTCTTCGTGAAGAAGAGCTGGCCGTCCGGGCCGTCGGGATAGCGCAGGAAGGAGACCGGCCGGTTCCGGACGTGCGCGAGGAGGGAGCCCGCGACGGTGGCGTAGTAGTGCAGCACCTCGCCCTTGGTGTAGCCGGAACCCGGGTACAGGATCTTGTCCAGGTTGCTGAGCGCGATGCGACGCCCCTCCACCATGGTGATCGGCGTCATACGATGAGATTGCCACGAATCAGGAGGAACCGTGCGATCCATTTGGAACGGGGCGATCTCCTTCGGCTTGGTCAGCATTCCGATCAAGCTGGTCAACGCCACCGAGAGCCACTCGATCTCCTTCCGTCAGATCCACCTCGCCGACGGCGGGCGGATCCGCTACCGCAAGGTGTGCGAGCTGGACGGCGAGGAGGTGTCGGGCGCCGAGATCGGCAAGGGGTACGAGGAGGCGGACGGGTCCGTCATCCCGATCACCGACGAGGATCTGGCGCAGCTGCCGATCGCCACCGCGAGGACGATCGAGATCATGTCGTTCGTACCGTCGGAGGAGATCGATCCGCTCCAGCTGGACGCCGCGTACTACCTCGCGGCGAACGGGCCGACGGCCGCGAAGCCGTACACGCTGCTGCGGGAGGCGCTGAAGCGGAGCCGGAAGGTGGCGATCGCGAAGTACGCGCTGCGGGGGCGGGAGCGGCTCGGGATGCTGCGGGTCGTCGACGACGTGATCGCGATGCACGGGCTGTTGTGGCCGGACGAGATCCGGGCGCCGGAGGGGGTGGCTCCGGAGGTGGACGTCTCCGTGCGGGAGGCCGAACTCGACCTGGCGGACGCGCTGATGGCGACGCTCGGGGAGGTGGAGATGGCCTCGCTGCACGACGACTACCGGGAGGCCGTGGAGGCGATGATCACGGCGAAGGCGGGTGGGGCGTTCGAGCCGTCCGAGGCGGTGGTGGAACCGGCCGGGGGCCAGGTGATCGACCTGATGGCCGCGCTGGAGAAGAGCGTACGGGCGGCCAAGGAGTCCCGGGGGGAGGGCAGCCCGCAGGCCGGGCCGGCCGAGGGGGCGCGGGCGCAGGCTCCGGCCGAGGTGACGCCGATCCGGCGGAAGGCGGCTGCGGGCCGGTCTGCCGCGGCCGCGCCGAAGGCGGTGGGCGGGAAGAAGTCGACGTCGGCGGCGAAGAAGACGGCGTCGGCGGCGTCGGCGAGCGGGGCGGGCGCGGCGAAGAAGACCACCGGCACGGCCGCGTCGAGGTCGGCGGGCGGGGCGAAGGCGGCGAAGACCACGAAGACCGCCAAGTCGACGGCGAAGAAGGCGGCTTCGGGGACGACGGGGAAGAAAACGGCGGCGGCTGCGAAGAAGACCACCCCGGCCGCCCCCCGCAAACGCGCTTCCGCCTGACGGCGGCTGGCGGGTGCGCCCGGGACACCGCCCGGGCGGAGGGCGGGCAGCACCCCGAGGGCAGCGGCCCTGGCACGGCCGACACCCGGCGCGGGCGGCGCAGGGCGGCAGCCCGCGCGGGAGCGGCAGTTCGCGCAGGGGCGGATGGCGGGGGGGGCGCCCGGGCGGCGGCCCGGAGGTTGGGGGCAGCCCGGGCGGGGGGCAGCCCGCGCGGGAGCGGCAGCTTGCGCAGGGGGCGGGTGGGGTGGTCAGGGGGTGGGGGTTGGGGGGTGTAGGTGCCAGGTGGTGCGGGTGCGGGCTGTGGTGAAGAGGGCTTCGACGTCCGGGAGTTTGAGGGTGACGGGCGCCGCGGCGAGGTCGGCGGCGGCCGTCGGGGGCTGGAGGACGCGGACGTCGCGCAGGCTCGGGGCCACCTCCACGCGCGAGGCGTCCGCCACCGCCAGGACCGGGACGACCGGTGCGGACAGGGCGCGGGCGGCGCGGGCCGCCGCGCGGCGGATCCAGCGGGGGTCGGGGCTGGGTTCGGCCCGGCCCACGGTGAGGAGCAGGTCGCCGGCCTGGACGCGCTGGCGGCGCCCCGGGACGGACCGGATCGCGAAGACCCCCGGCGGGCCGATGAGCAGGTGGTCCAGCAGGCCCAGCCCCGGCAGCGGTACGTCGTGCACGGCCCGCCAGTCCGCGGCTTCCAGCGCCTCCAGCTCCACGCCGGTCCGTTGCCGCGCCTGGAGGTCCTGGCGCATGCGGTGCCGGGCCCTGGTGCCCGGCGAACCGTGGGCCAGCTCGCCCAGCAGGGTCTCCCCCGGACGGTTCGGGGCCAGGTCGTCGTCCGGCGCGAGGAAGAGGCGGCGCAGTTCGGCGGGGGTGGGGACCGGCGGCGGCCCGAGCGTCCAGTCGGCCGGTCAGGTACGGGCGCAAGGCGGCCAGTACGGCCTCGCGCTGGTCGTCCGCCAGCAGGCTGATCCGGTTGGGCTGCCGGTCGTACCAGGCCACCGCCCGGCCGTCCGGTCCGTTGACGTACAGCCGGCCGCGGCCGGGCCGGCCGCTCGGCAGCACTCTGAGTCCGCGCATCGCCGTCACCCCCGCCGTCCATGGGAGCAGGCGGTGGGCCGCGGGGCAATCCCCCGGCCGCGTGCGGGGCGATCCCTCGGCTGTGTAACGACTCCGTCGGGTCCCTGCTGCCTCGCTGTTACAAGAACACGGCTGTACCGCAACGGCCGGCGCCTACTTTTATCCCACCTGAACACGCCCGCCGCCGACCTGCCCGAAGGAATTCCGTGAACACCGCCCGCCGCCGCACCCTCGCCCGCGCCGCCGTCGTGGCCGCGTGCGCCGCCGGTCTGCCGGTCCTGACCGGCGCCGCCGCGTCCGCCGACGCCTTCGCCGACGCGGTCCCGGCCGCTTCCGCGACGCAGCGGACGCTGGTCAGGAGCGTCGCCCTGGCCGACGGCCGGTCGACCGCGAGGGTGTACCGCGTCGGGCAGGACGCGTACCAGGCCGACATCCTGCGTTCCGGGGTCGCGGTGGCCACGCTGACCAGCCGTGACGGCTTCACCGGCTTCGGCAACACCGGCGAGCTGCACGCCGCGCTGCGGCCCGACGGCCGGCTCACGTCCTGGGTCGGTGACGCGGGTCCGGGCGACGGCGCGCACGCGGTGGACGGGGACGGGCACAAGACCGGGACGCGCAGCGGGCAGGTCGTCCCCGTGTCGGTGCGGCACCCGGCGGGCGGTTCCGCGAACGACGGCGCGGCCGGGACCGCCGAGGCGCTGCGGCTCAGCACCCTGGCCGACGGGCCCGGCGAGGGGATGCTGCTGCTCGCCGCGGGCGGCGGGATCGCGGCGATCGGCGCGGGCGGGCTGGGGTTCGCCATGCTGCGGCGCGGCCGCACCGACGGCTGACCCCGGGTCCGGCACTCGGACCGACCGGCAAAACGGGCGTACCTCCGCATAAGGTTGCCGGTACGACCGTCGATGCCGTGTACCGCGAGAGGAGGGGCCAGCCGCCGTGCCCGTGTTCTCCTTCCGTGCGCTCCTGGTGGCCCCGGTGCTGGCGGCGCTGGCGCTGACGGCGGGGTGCGGCGACACCGGCGGGCTGGTGTCGGCCGGGCCGACCCCGACGGCGAGCGGGCCCGTACACCTGTGGCCGGAGCGCAGGGGTGCCGACGTACCGCCCGCCGATCCGGGGGGCGCGCCGCCGGAGTACGTGCCGGGACTGCCGCGGGTTCCCGGCCAGAACGTGCACACCGTGGATCCCGTGGCCCTGGTCCAGGCGGAGCTGCGGGCGCATCCGAACGCCGACGTCGGCCCCGACGGTATGTACCCGGAGACCGCCGCGGCGATCCTGGCCTGCGGGACGGAGGGGGCGGAGCCGGGGAAGTGCCCGGTGCTGGCGCCGTACTACCGGGACCTCACCGGGAACGGCAAGGACGAGCTCGTGATCGGCATCGAGTTCCCCGACAAGATGATGTCCGTACGGGTGTACACGGCGGATCCGGACGGCCGGCTCAACCGGATCATGGCGACCACGCAGACCGTCGTCGCCGTGGAACTGGCCGGGCGGGACGTCGTCCTGCGGGTGCCGAGCGGCAACCCCGGCTACGAGCTGATCACCGCCTGGTCGTGGGACGAGAAGCAGCGCTCGATGCTGCCGACGCGGGAGCAGATCGTCCGGATCCCGGCGAACCCGCAGGGCTCGGCGCGGCCGGGGGCGGGGGCCCGGTGAGGGTGCGGCTGCCCGCGTGGACGGCGACGCTGACCTGGAAGTCGGCGTGCTTCATCGTGGTGATGTGCTGCTCGCTGGCGGCGGTGCTGGGCGTGCTGGTGCACGTCGAGGTGACCCGGCAGACCGTGGCGACGGCCCGGGACAAGGCCCTGGGCAGGCTGGCCGAAGCCGCCCTGGCGTACGAGGCCGGCGAGGCCCTGCCGCCGGAGTCGGGGCTGGACCCGGCCGGGCTGCCGCCGGAGCTGCGGGCCCTCGCGGTGAGCGGGCGGCGGGGCACGCTGGTGGCCGACCAGCAGGGTCGGCCGGTGATGTGGGCCGCCGCGCCGGCCGACGGGCGGGCGCTGGCCACGGCCGTCGACTACGGCCAGAGCGCGCGGACCATCACCGGGCTGGACAACGCGATCATCGGCTCGTCGGCGCTGGCGCTCGGCGGAACGCTGCTGGTGGGGGCGTTCGCGGTGACGCGGGTGACGCGGCGGCTGCACCAGACGGCGACGGTCGCGCGGCGGATCAGCCACGGCGACCTGGACGCGCGGGTCGGGGACCCGCGTACGAAGGATCCGGCGCGGCACCAGGACGAGGTGTCGACGGTGGCCGGGGCCCTGGACACGATGGCGGGCACGCTGCAGGACAAGCTGCTGAGCGAACAGCGGTTCACGGCGGACGTCGCGCACGAGCTGCGCACGCCGCTCACCGGGTTGCAGGCGGCGTCGGAACTCCTGCCGGAGGGGCGGCCGACGGAGCTGGTGCGGGAGCGCGTACGGACGATGCGGCAGCTGACGGAGGACCTGCTGGAGATCTCGCGCCTGGACTCGCGGAGCGAGGTGGTCGAGACGGATCTGCACCAGCTGGAGCGGCTGGTGCGCAGGGTGGTGCGGGGTGCTGCCGCGGCGGGGGCGGGGGCGGCTGCCGGGGGCGCGACGGAGGTGGTGGTCCTTCGGGACGCGCACGTGGAAACGGACCGGCGGCGGCTGGAGCGGGTGCTGGGGAATCTCGTCGCGAACGCGCACAAGCACGGGCGGGGGCCGGTGGTGGTGACCGTGGACGGGCCGGTGGTGACCGTACGGGACCACGGGGACGGGTACCCGGACTACCTGCTGGAGCGGGGGCCGCAGCGGTTCCGCAGCGGCGGCAAGGGGCACGGGCTGGGGCTGACGATCGCGGCCGGTCAGGCGGAGGTGATCGGAGCGCGGCTGGAGTTCCGCCGGGCGGAGGGGGGCGGGGCGTTGGCGGTGCTCACCTTGCCGGGGGCGGTGGGGGTGGGGGGCTGACCTTGCCCTGGCCGGGCGGGGGTGCGGGGTGTCGGCACCGGCGGGGGGCGGGGTTCAGGTGGGGCGGCGGGGGCTGCGGTGGGGCTGCGGGGCTGCGGTGGGGCCGGGGCCGGGGTGGGGTGTCGTCCGGGACGGGCATGATTTATGGCGCCTTGTCCGGAGTGCCTTGGCGGTGGGGCAGGGCGCCAACAAATCACGTTTTAATCCCGGACGACACCCCACCCCGGCCCCGGCCCCTGCATCCGCCGAGATCGTCGGCGGCTGGACGGTGCGGGGTCAAGGGGTGGGTTTGGTCCAGGGCCAGCGGGGTTTGGGTTTGATGCCTGTCGGGGTGAAGGCGTACTTCCAGCCCTTCTGGAGGCCCAGGCGCTTGGAGTAGCCCGCCGGGACGCGTTCGTAGAGCAGGACCGTCGGGGGGCCGCCGTCCGCGTCGGGGACGGGGATCTCGTACCACTTCGGCGGGTGGCCGGTCGGGCCGACGAGGATCGGGAGGACCCGGCCGTCCATCGGGCCGCCCTCGAACGGGGTGGGTTCGCTTCTCACCCCTCCAGTGTCACAGCAGGTGCGCGGCCTCGGAGACCACGGGGATCACGCGGCGGGCGAGGACCCCGACCGGGCCGTCCGCCGACTCCAGGGCGAGCGCGGCCCGCGCGGCGGCGGCCGTCTCCGGGTCGGTGGCGGCGGTCGCGGTGAGCAGGGCGATGAACTGGTCGACGAGCCAGTCGCGGAGGGTGGCGACCTCCGGCTGTTTGCCCTCGTCGATCCAGATGAGGGAGGCCGCTTCGACGGCGGTGATCCAGGTGCGGACCATCATGCGCAGCCGCGGTCCCGGGTCGGGGACCGCGAGGTGGAGGAGGATCTGCTCGGCCGCGGCGCGGCGGATGCCGTCGACCGTGGCGGTGGTGCGGGAGGTTTCGACGACGCTGCCGCCCTGGAGGAGGGCGGCGAAGCCGGCGTCGTGTTCGTCGACGAAGGCGAGGTAGCGGTCGAGGGCCCGGGACAGGCGCTGGGTCAGCGGGCCGGCCTGGGGTTCGGCGAAGCACAGCTGGAGGAGGTCGGCCGCGGAGCGCAGGGCGGCTTCGTAGAGCTGCTGCTTGCCGCCGGGGAAGTAGCGGTAGACGAGCGGGCGGGAGACTCCGGCGGCTTCGGCGACGTCGTCGAGGGAGATCTCTTCCGGCGCCCGGTGCGCGAACAGCGACAGGGCCGCGTCGAGGAGCTGGGCACGCCGCTCCTCGACGCTCAGTCTGCGGTAGGCGCGTACGGTCATGCCCGCAGCGTAGACGACGCCCCTCAGGCCAGGAGGCCGGAGCTCTTCCACAGTTTCCGGCCGACTCCGCGCAGGATGCCGATGTCGTCGAGGAAGTCGGTGAGGCGCTTGGCGCCGGTCTGCATCACTTCCCTGCGGTGGCCGCTGGCCTTGACCTGGGCGACGGCTTCGCGGCGGTCGAGGCCGATGTTGTCGTAGACGGCGGGGTTGACGAAGGCGAGGGAGAAGACGCGGGCGGCCTCGCCGCAGCTGACGCGGGTGAGTTCCTGCTCCCAGCGCGGGGCCGTGAGCATCTGGCGGCGCAGTTCCTCGCGGGCGTAACGGACGTGCCGGGCCTCCTCGATGACGTGGATGCGGGTCACGCCGCGCACGAGGGGCTGGATGCGCTCGTCCGGGAAGGTGAGGCGCTGCATCCAGTCGAGGATCTCCTCGCCGAGGAGGGTGCAGGCGAAGGAACCGGGGGTGGTGGAGACCGTCTTGAGGATCCGGGCGAGGTTGTGGTTCGCGCGGGAGACGGGGTAGGCGGGGGCTCCGCCCTTCTGGATCATGCGGGCGAACATCATCGAGTGCCGGCATTCGTCGGCTATCTCGGTGAGGGCGTAGCGGACGTGGTTGCTGGTCAGCGACTTGTCGTAGATGTGCCGGACAAGCAGCTGCATGAGGATGATCTCGAACCAGATGCCGAGCGAGGCGAGGGCCGCGGCTTCGTGCCGGGAGAGTTCGATGCGCTGCTCCTCGCCCATCTTCTTCCACAGCGGGGTGTCGTAGAGGGAGAGCAGTTCGGGCGGCCAGTAGTACTTGCCCTCGACCGTCGGGGCGTCCCAGTCGAGTTCCTTGTCGGGGTCGAAGGAGTGCTTGGCCGAGGATTCGAGCAGGCGCTCGGCGATCTGCTCGCGGTCCTTCAGCTCGCCGAGGGCGTCCCTCAGCGCGGCTCGCTGCGTCACGGTGGTCATGGCTTCGGGCACCTCGTGGTCGGGGGTTACCGGCGGTCTCCCCTTATGAGACTGCCTGTCAGCAAGGTCGTCAATCCCTCGCGCACGACTTGTTGACCCCGCGTCTACCAACGTGTGACGCTCCAACCGTCCAGTCCTGTACGGAAGTACGTGAGACGAGGAGGCGTCAGTGTCGACGCACGAGCTCTACACGAAGGACCCGGGCGAGGGTGTCTGGCAGATCCCCGCCTCCGGTTCGGCCCGCTTCAGCTGGGAGTACGACGGCGGCCGGGAACGGCTCCTCGCGCTCTACCAGAAGGGCAAGGACAAGCAGTGGGACGGCGCCAAGCGCATCGACTGGGACGTCGAGGTGGACCCGTACGACCCGCTCGGCACCCCCGACGAGGTCCTGACCCTGTACGGAACCCGCCACTGGGCCAAGATGACCGACCGCGACAAGGGCGAACTGCGCCGGCACTACAGCGCCTGGAACTTCAGCCAGTTCCTGCACGGCGAGCAGGGCGCCATGGTGTGCGCGGCCCGCATCGTGGAATCGGTGCCCGACCTCGACGCGAAGTTCTACTCCGCCACCCAGACCATGGACGAGGCACGCCACGCGGAGATCTTCGGACGCTTCCTGCACGAGAAGGTCGGCATGCTCTACCCGGTCAACGACAGCCTCCAGGGGTTGCTCGGCGACACCCTGCGCGACTCCCGCTGGGACATGCCCTACCTGGGCATGCAAGTGCTGATCGAGGGACTGGCGCTGGCCGCCTTCGGCATGATCCGCGACACGACGGACAAGCCGCTGCCCAAGCAGATCCTCGCCTACGTCATGCAGGACGAGGCCCGCCACGTCGCCTTCGGGCGGATGGCCCTGCGCGACTACTACAAGCAGCTCACCGACGCCGAACTGCGCGAGCGCGAGGAGTTCGTGATCGAGGGCTGCTACCTGATGCGGGACCGGCTCCGCGGCGTCGAGGTACTGGAGAACTTCGGCGTCCCGCGGCACGAGGCGGAGGAGTTCAGCGAGCAGTCGGAGTTCCTGCACCTTTTCCGCAGGCTGCTGTTCAGCCGGATCGTGCCCTGCGTCAAGGACATCGGGCTGTGGGGCGAACGCCTCCAGAAGGCCTACCTGGACATGGGCGTCTTCGACATGGGCGACTCCAACCTGGACCTCCTGATGAACCAGGACGAGGAGATCGCCGAAGCCCTCGACCGCGAGCGCTTCGCGGCCGAGGAACGCGAGCGGGTGGCGGAGGTCGAAGCCGCCGTCGAGGAGGGCGCCGAAGGGTAGGGGCGCCCCGTCCGGCGCGCGGGAGTTCCCGGCCCCGCGCCACCGTTCACCCCGTGGACAGCGCCGCCTCCATCACGGCCCGCGCGATCGGGGCCGCCGCGCCGTTGCCGCTGATGCCCCCGCGGTCCGCCGCCGCGTCCTCGACCACCACCGCGACCGCCACCGCCGGCTGCGGCGCGCCCTCGGCCCGGGCCCAGGCGATGAACCAGGCGTACGGGGTACCCGCGTTGCCGACGCCGTGCTGCGCCGTACCGGTCTTCCCGCCGACCCGCGCCCCCTTGATCGCGGCATTGCGGCCCGTGCCGTCCTCCACCACCTTGACCATCAGCTCCTGCATCCGCAGCGCCGTCGCCGGACTCATCGCCCGCCCCAGCGTGCGCGGATCCCCGCGCCTGACCTGGGAACCGTCGTCCTGGGTCGTACGCTCCACCAGGTACGGGGACTTGAGCTCACCGCCGTTCGCGACCGCCGCCGCCACCATCGCCATCTGCAGCGGCGTCGCCCTCGTGTTGAACTGGCCGATCGAGGACAGCGCCAGCTGGTCCTGGCTCATGTCCGTGTCGAAGTTCGACCGCGACACCCACGACGGGACCCGCAGCCCCGCGTCGTTGAAACCGAACCGGTCCGCCGCCTCGGCCATCCGGCGCAGCCCCACCTGGACCCCGATCTTCGCCATCACCGTGTTGCAGGACCACTGCACCGCCTCCGCCATCGAGGCGTCCTCACAGCCCGTCCCCGCGTTCGGCAGCAGCGTGTGCGTGCCGGGCAGCGGGTACGGGTCCGGCGTCCGCGTCGGCGCGTCCACGTCGGTGACCACCCCCGCGTCCAGCGCGGCGGCGGCCGTCACGATCTTGAAGGTGGATCCGGGCGGGTACGTCTCGCGCAGCGCCCGGTTGAGCATCGGCCGGGCCGGGTCCCCGTTCAGCCGCGCCCAGGCCTCCTCGACCCGCCGGCCCGTGCCCGAGAGCAGCGCCGGATCGTACGAGGGGCTGCTGACCAGCGCGAGGATCTTCCCCGTCGCCGGTTCGAGGGCGGCCACCGCGCCCCGCTTGCCCGCGAGGCCCCGGTACGCCGCCCGCTGGAGGGCGGCCCGGACGGTGGTGGCGGCGTTCCCGCCGCCGGGGCGCCCGCGCGAGAGCTCGTACCAGAGGGGGAAGGCGGAGAGGGCCGGGTCGGTGCCCGACAGGACGGGGTCCTCGGCGCGCTCCACGAAGCTGGTCCCGTACGCCTGGGAGGAGAAGCCGGTGACGGGCGCGTAGAGGGGGCCGTCGGTGTAGGTCCGCTCGTAGCGCAGCACCTGGCGGCTGTCGCGGGAGCCGGTGACGGGGCGGCCGTCGACGAGGATGTCCCCGCGCGGTTCGGCGTACCGCCCGATGGCGGGGCGCTTGTTGGCCGGGTTCGCCCCGTAGGCGGCGGCTTCCCAGACCTGCACCCGGGCGATGTTCACCAGCAGGGCGACCAGCAGCAGCGCGCAGAAGTACGCGCACCAGCGGATGTAGCGGATCACGCGGGGGCCTCCTGCGGCTCGGGCCTGCGGGCGCTGTCACTGAGCCGGACCAGCAGGGCGACGATGATCCAGTTGGTGACGACGGAGGAGCCGCCCTGCGCCAGGAAGGGCATCGCCATGCCCGTGAGCGGGATCAGACCGGTGACGCCGCCCGCGATGACGAACACCTGGAGGGCGACGATCGAGGCCAGTCCCGTCGCGAGCAGCCTGCCGAAGGGGTCGCGCAGGGCCAGCCCGGTCCGGAAGCCCCGGGACACCAGGAGCCCGTACAGGAGCAGGATCGCGGTGAGCCCGACGAGCCCGAGCTCCTCCCCGGCGGTGGCGAGGACGAAGTCCGACTTGGCGGCGAAGCCGATGAGGAAGGACTGGCCGTGCCCGAGGCCCGCGCCGAGCAGTCCGCCGGCCCCGAAGGCGAAGAGGGACTGGGCGAGCTGGCCGGGGCCGTCGCCGCGTTCGATCGAGGCGAAAGGATTCAGCCAGTCGTCGACGCGGCTGTGCACGTGCGGTTCGAACGTCCCGACGGCGTAGGCGCCGAGGGCGGCCAGGAGCAGGCCGATGGCGATCCAGCCGATCCGCCCGGTGGCGGTGAACAGCATGATCACGAAGAGCCCGAAGAAGAGCAGCGAGGTGCCGAGGTCCCGCTCCAGCACCAGCAGTCCCACGCTCAGCAGCCAGATCGCCAGGATCGGCCCGAGCACCCGCCCGGGCAGCAGGCGCAGCTTCCAGAAGAGGCGGCGGCCGGTGAGCGCGAGCGCGGTGCGGTTCGCGGCGAGGTAGGCCGCGAAGAACACGGCGAGCAGGATCTTGGCGAACTCCCCCGGCTGGAACGACAGTCCCGCGAACCGGATCCAGATGTGGGCGCCGTTGACGGCCGGGAAGAACACCGGGACGAGCATCAGCGCGAGCGCTGCGGCGACGGAGAGGTACGCGTACCTCTGGAGCACCCGGTGGTCGCGGAGCAGCACGACCACCAGCACGAACAGCACCACTCCGAGCCCCGACCAGCGCAACTGGTCCCCGGCGGCCTGCTCCCCGGGGGTGCTCAGGTCGAGCCGCTGGATGAGGACCAGGCCGAGACCGTTGAGGAGCGTGGCAATCGGCAGCAGGAGCGGATCGGCGTACGGGGCCCTGAGCCGGACGGCGACGTGCGCGAGCAGGGCGGCCCCGCCGAGGCCGGCGGCGTACTGGCCGGCGGGACGGGGGAGGCGGCCGGTGGCCGCGACGCCGACGGAGAGGTAGCCCAGTACGGAGATCAGGACCGCGCCGGCGAGGAGGGTGAGCTCGATGCCCCGGCCCTTGGGGGCGCGGGCGTCGGGGGGCGGGGGCGGAGCGGGCTCCGTCACCTTCGCCGTCAGAGCGGTCATACCGGGAAACGTAGCAAGGGAGCGGATGGTATGTCCGCTTATGTCATAGTGTGCCGAAGAGTCGTCAGAAACGGTCAGGACGGCGTCAGTCAGCGAAGAAGGGCCGCCGCGCCATGGGACCTGTGGAATTCATCGTCCTCGCCTTCCCGGAGGAGCAGCTCCGGGTCTCCGCCGTCGAGGCCGTGACGGGGCTGCGCAAGACCGGCGTCGTACGCCTGATCGACGGGCTCGTCACGACGAAGACGGCCGCGGGAGAGGTCCTGGCCGCGGAGTTCGACGAGTTCGTCGAACTCCGCGGCCTGCTCGCCGGCCGGGACGTCGCCCGCCTGATCGGGCCCGAGGACGTACGGGAGGCCGCCGAGCTCCTGGAGCGGGGCAGCTGCGCGCTGCTCCTGGTCGTCGAGCACGTGTGGGCGCAGGACGCGGCGGTGGCCGTACGCGCCGCGGGCGGGCGGATCGTCGGCTCGGTCCGGATCCCGGCGGAGCGGGTGGAGGTCGCGTGATGTTCATCAGACCGGTCGGCGTCAAGGTGTCGGCGGCATCCCGCCCGGCGGGCCACCCCCTGCTCCGCGGCCTCCTGCGCCGCGCGGCGGGCGCCGCGGAGTGGACCCAGGGCGAGGCGGCGGAGGCGGGGGAAGGCCCCGCCGAATGGATGGAGGAGGAGGACCGGGGGGTCTGGGGGGAACCGGAGCCGGAGCCGGAGCCGGAGGAGGAAGAGGGGGAGGCAGCGGAGGCGGCTGCGGAGGGGGCGGGGGCTGCGGAAGCGGAGCGGCGCAAGGCCCCGGAGACGGCCCCGAGCAGCACCCCGGACACCCCGCAGGCCCCGGCCGAACTCCCCCCAGCGGGCTCGGGCCTGGCGGCGGAACTCATGCAGCTGGCGGCCCTGACCCGGGAAGGGCTACTCACCCCGGAGGAGTTCACGTCGGCGAAGTCGCGCCTGCTGAGGGGATAGGGGCGGGCGGGGTCGGCGGGCGGGGTCCCACATGGGCGGCCGGAGGAGGCCGGGCGGGGTGAAGGGGGCCGGGTTTCCCCTCAGCCGGATCAGGGAGGGTTTGGTGGTTTCCCGTCAGTCTCATCGTCTCTCCGGGGTGGACCGGTCCCTCAAGGGCGCTCACTTCGTTCGCGTCGCTTCGCGATGGCCTTCGGCCACCCTTGACCGACCGCCCCACCCCGGAAAGCCGAAGACAGCCGGGAACCCCCCAAAAGAACGGTCACGGGGACGGATAAACAGGAGCGGCCCCGTCAGCGATGAGCCGAGGGGCCGGGGGTCGGCATGCCGGGCACACGGCCCCCTCGCGGCCCCTTCCGGGACCACACCCACTCCTTACCCACCCGAAATGACGACCACATCAGCCTGGCGTGCAGTCAGGCGCGTCAGATCGCTACGCGCTCCTCTCGGCTTAGCGTCCGACGACCGTCTGGGGCTGGACATAGACCGCCCACACGGCCCACCCATCACCCTTGACGTGCGGCTACCGCCCGCCTGTCCTCCTGCGGTGACACCCCCCGGCAGGAAAGACCCCAGACTGCCCCTGAAAGTGACCACGGCCGGTCGTCAGCCGCTGAGACAACACCGGGCACAGATGCCTCCTGCGGCCTATGTCCAGCCCCAGACGGGCCGCTGCCGCTAAGCCGAGAGAAGCGCGTAGCGATCTCACGCGCGCCTGACTGCACCCCAGGACGTCCTGGTCGTCATTTCGGGCGGGTAGGCGGCGGTCTGGTCCCGGAAGGGGCCGCGAGGGGGCCGTGTGCCCGGCATGCCGACCCCCGGCCCCTCGCCTCATCGCTGAGAGACCCGCTCCTGTTTATCCGTCCCCGTGACCGTTCTTTTGGGGGGTTCCCGTCGGTCTTCGGCTTTCCGGGGTGGGGCGGTCGGTCAAGGGTGGCCGAAGGCCATCGCGAAGCGACGCGACGACGAAGGAGGAGCGCCCTTGAGGGACCGGTCCAGCCCGGAGAGACGATGAGACTGACGGGAAACCACCAAACCCTCCCTGACACGGACCAGCTAGAACCCCGCCGCCCCCCGACCCCGACCAGCCCCACTCGCCCACCCCCGCCGAACGGATGACCGGCCTGGACTCGGCCGACTCCAGTGGGGGATTCGTCGTACTGGGCATGGCAGCATCGGGGGTCTCGGAGGTGATTTCATGACAAAACGACTGCTTCGTCTCGCGTGCGTCGGTGCCGTGTTGGCCACCGTGAGCGCTCCGCCCGCGGCTCGGGCCGAGCCCGTCGGTGAGTTGCTGGTCCGGTTGCAGGGGCTGTACCAGAAGGCCGAGGAGGCCAGCGAGGCCTACAACGCCACCGAGGTCGCCCTCAAGGCCCGCCAGGACGAGGAGCGGCGTCTGGCCGCCGAGCTGGGCCGGACCCGGTCCGCCCTCGGTGCCGAGAAGGCCGCCGCCGGGCGGCTGGCCCGGGAGCAGTACCAGGGCTCGCGGGAGTTCTCCCCGTACCTGCGGCTGCTGCTCTCCGGTGACCCCCAGCAGGCCGTCGACCAGCGGCACTTCGCCGCCCGTGAAGGGGCCCGGCGGGCCGGGGTCGTGGCGCGGCTGGAGCGGGGTGAGCAGCGGGCCGGGGCGCTCGCCGCCGGGGCGCGCAAGGCGCTGGAGGCGCAGCGGGCCCTCGCCGCGGAGCAGAAGCGGCACCAGGAGGACGTCGCGGGCCGGCTCAAGGAGGTGGAGCGGCTGCTGGCGGCGCTCACGCCCGAGGAGCTGGCCCGGTTGGGGGACCGGGAGGAGGCCGTGACGGCCGGGGCGCAGCGGGAGCTGGTCAGTTCGGGCCGGCTGCCCGCCCGTACGGGTACGCCGACGGCGGCGGGTGGCGCGGCGCTCGGGTACGCGACGGCGCAGATCGGGAAGCCGTACGTGTGGGGGGCCGAGGGGCCGGGGTCGTTCGACTGTTCCGGGCTGACTTCGAAGGCGTGGGAGCACGCCGGCCGGTCGATCCCCCGGACCAGTCAGGAGCAGTGGGCGCAGCTGCCGCGGGTGCCGCTGGACCGGCTGCGGCCCGGGGACCTGGTGGTGTACTTCCCGAAGGCGACGCACGTGGCCTTGTACATCGGGGACGGCAAGGTGATCCAGGCGCCGCGGCCGGGGGCGAGGGTGAAGGTGTCGCCGATCGCGGCGAACCCGCTGCTGGGGGCGGTGCGGCCGGATCCGGAGGGGAGTCCGCTGGCGGAGTTCACCCCGCCGCCGCTGCCCGGGGGCGCGACGGCGGGGGACGATTCCGGTTACTCGGCCGACGTGGCTCCGGCCGCCGGGCGCGGTGCGGAACCGGACGCGGAACCGGAGGCCGACTCGGAATCGAGCGCCGACAGCGAACCGGACGCCGTTCCCGGCTCGGGGCCGGGGCTTCAGACCGCCGCGGCCGTGACCTCGGCGAGGTAGTCGGCGGTGTCCTCGGGGTCGTAGAAGTAGGAGTCGAAGTCGGCCGGGTTGTCGAAGCCGTTGGCGAAACGATCCGCCACGGGCTGGAGCTGCCCGGCCGCGCCGATCAGGTTCAGGACGTGCTCCGGCGGGACGCCCAGCATGGCGTTCGTCCACTGGGTCACGGGCTTGCCGGTGGTGAACCAGTACTTGTCGAAGGTCGCCTTCATCCAGGCCTCGTCGAACGGGTTGTCCCCGTGCATGAGGATCGAGGACAGGTACGAGGCGGCGCACTTGGCTGCCGAGTTGGAGCCCTGGCCGGTGATCGGGTCGTTCGCGACGACGACGTCGGCGACGCCGAGGACGAGGCCGCCGCCGGGGAGGCGGCCGATCGGGTTGCGGACCACGGGCGCGTAGCGTCCGGCGAGGGTGCCGCCGGCGTCGGTCAGTTCGACGTCCTTGGTCCGGGCGTGCTCCCAGGGCGTGTACTTCTCCATGAGCTCCAGCGTCAGTGCCAGGTGCTCGCCGGGGTCGTTGACGCCCTTGAAGACGTCGAGGGGGCCGCCGGGGAGGCCCTCCCAGAAGAGGATGTCGGCGCGGCCGGTGGTGGTGAGGGTCGGCATGACGAAGAGTTCGCCGACGCCCGGGACCAGGTTGCAGCGGACGGCCTCGGTGTCCGGGTGCTCGGGGCGCGGGCCGAGCCCGTGGACGTAGGAGACGGCGAGGGCGCGCTGCGGGGCGTCGTAGGGGGAACGCGCGGCGTCCCGCCCGAACATCGAGACGAGTTCGCCCTTGCCGGCGGCGACGAGCACGAGGTCGTAGGTGCGGGAGAAGAAGTCGAGGTCGGCGACGGACGCCCCGTGGATGACCAGCTGTCCGCCGCGCTGCGTGAAGGTGTCGAGCCAGCCGGCCATCTTCACGCGCTGGTCGACGGACTGGGCGTGGCCCTTGAGGCGGCCGAGCCAGTCGATGGGGCGGGAGCCGTCGGGGGCGGCGACCGAGACGCCGAGGCCGCGGATCTTGGGGGCCTGCTGCTCCCAGAAGTTGATCTGGAGGTCCCGCTCGTGCTGGAGGGCGGTGTCGAACATGCACTGCGTGGACATGACCCGTCCGGTGCGGATCTCGTCCGCGGTCCGGTTGGACATGAGGGTGACCTCGTACCCCTTCGCCTGGAGGCCGAGGGCGAGCTGGAGACCGGACTGGCCGGCCCCGACGACAAGTATCTTGCGCATCTCACGTTCTCCATTCGTGCTGTGCGGAGGGCAGGTTCCCCGGCATGACGGTGATGCCGACACCGGCGGTGACGCCGACCGGGCAGGCAGGCGGGCAGGCGGCCCTATGCGGGCGTCGTGTCCAGTGCGTGGCCCACCAGGGTCAGCAGCGACTCGACGACCGTGGCCCGGCGCCGCGCGTCCATGATCACGACGGGGACGTCGTCGGGGATGGTGAGCGCCTCGCGGACGTCCTCCGGCTCGTACGAGCGGGAGCCCTCGAAGTGGTTGACGGCGACGGCGTACGGCAGGCCGCAGCTCTCGAAGTAGTCGAGGGCGGGGAAGCAGTCGCGCAGGCGGCGCGTGTCGGCGAGCACGAGGCCGCCGATGGCGCCGCGCACCAGGTCGTCCCACATGAACCAGAACCGCTCCTGGCCCGGCGTCCCGTACACGTAGAGCACGAGGTCGTCGGCGAGTGTGACGCGGCCGAAGTCCATGGCGACGGTCGTGGTGCTCTTGTCCGGGGTGCCGGTCAGGTCGTCGGTGGGCACGCCGGCCTGGGTCATCACCGCTTCGGTGCGCAGCGGGGTGATCTCGGAGAGGGAGGACACGAAGGTGGTCTTGCCGACGCCGAAGCCGCCGGCGACGAGCACCTTGACGGCGACGGGCGCGCGGGAGCGGTCGTACTGCCAGGGCTGGACGGGTTCGTCGTCCACCAGGGCGGCCGGGTCAGAGACGGCGAAGACCACTGAGCACCCTTTCGAGCAGCGCGCGTTCGGGGCGGCCGGTGCCGTGGCCCGTGCCGTAGACGCGTATCCGGCCCTGGTCGGCGAGGTCGCTGACGAGGACGCGGACCACGCCGAGCGGGAGCTTCAGCAGGGCGGAGATCTCGGCGATCGTGCGCATGCGGCGGCACACCTCGACGATGGCGCGCATCTCGGGCATGCGGTCGGCCGTCTGGGGGGTGCTGGTGTCCAGGGCGGCGACGAAGGTCTCTACGAGCAGGACCTGCGTGAAGCGGGTCCGGCCGCCCGTGAGGGAGTACGGGCGGACGCGGGCGGGGCGGCGGTCGGCGCCGCGTATCGGCAGCCGGTCGGAGGCCGTACTCCTCACGGGGTCTTCTCCATCGACTGGCGCAGCTCGCTGCGGACTTCGGGGGTCAGGACGTGGCCGGCGCGGCCGACGAACAGGGCCATGTGGTAGGCGACGACGCTCATGTCGCAGTCGGGTGTGGCGTGCACGCCGAGCAGGGAGCCGTCGCTGATGGCCATGACGAAGACGGAGCCGTTCTCCATGGCGACCATGGTCTGCTTGACGGAGCCGCACTCCATCAGGGCGGCCGCGCCGGTGGTGAGGCTGCCGAGTCCGGAGACGATGGTGGCGAGGTCGGCGGAGGCGCCGCGGGGGCCCTTGGGGCGGTCCTGCGGGGCGGTGTCCGTTCCTGGCTCGGAGGAGAGCAGCAGGAGGCCGTCCGAGGAGACGACGGCGACGGAGTTGACGCCGGGCACCTCCTCGACGAGGTCGGTCAGCAGCCACTGCAGGTTACGGGCCTGGGTGCTCAGTCCGTACGTACTGGGCGCGGTCATGTGCGTGCCTCCTGTGCGGTGTCCCCCTGGTCGGTGTGACCCTGCCCCCGGTCCTGGTCCCGGTCCTGGTCCTGGGCGAGTTCGGCGGCGACGACGCGCCGCCCGTCCTGGGCGCCCTGGTAGAAGCCGCCGAGGCGGCGGCGCAGTTCCTCGGCGTCCACCCGGCGCGGTTCGGGGCGGGTCTCGGCGGGGCTCGCGGGGCGGGCGGGGCCGGCCGAGGCGCGCGGGGTGCGCTTGGGGAGTCCCTTGTCGGTGACGGCCTCGGTCACGGGGCGCCGGGGGGCGGTCTCGGCGTCGTGTCCGGGGTGGCTGCCCTGGCGGGGGACGAAGTGGTCGTCGGCGTCGGCCCGCCGGTGGGCGGGCTGTTCGGTGTCGGGGGCGGGGACGGTGTAGGGCTGTGCGAGGAGCGACAGTCCTTCGTCCGGTACGGAGACCCGCGCGGCGGCGTCCGGTTCCGTCCCGGTGTCCTCGGGGCCGGGGTCCGCCTCGGCGAAGGCGTCCGGGTCCGCGTCGGCGGCGACGCGGGCGAGGAGCTCCTCGCCGGCTCCGGGCGCGTCCGGGGCCTCGGCTGCCGGGGCGGGCACGGTGAAGACCTGCTCGGCCGGGGGCAGGTCCGCGGGGGCGTCGGGGTCGAAGGCCTCGGCGAGCGGGACGACCCGGACCGGGGTGTCCCCGTCGGCGGACGCCGGGGCGGGCTCGGCGGACGCGGTCTCGGTGGTCGCGGGCTCGAACTCGGCGTTGGCCGGGGCCCCGCTCCCGGGGGCCGCGTCGGGCTCCGGCGCGGAGGGGGTGGTGAGCTGATCGGCCGGGTGCGGTTCACCGGCGTCGAAGCCCTCGAAGCCCTCGATCGTGTCGGCGTCGGGCACGACCCGGGCGAGGAGTTCCTCGTCGGGGGTGGCCGGTTCGGCGGCGGGGGCCGGGGTCTCGGTGTCGAATGCCTCGGCCAGCGACACCACCCGGGCGGGCGCCTCGTCGGCGGCCACCGCGTCGGGTCCCGCCACGGTGTCGGCACCGGTCACCGCGTCGGCACCGGTCACCTGGGCGGGCGCGTCGACCGCGTCGGCCCCGTCCGGTTCGGCCTGGGGCCGCAGGCGGGGCGGCAGGGTGTTCTCGTTCGCCTCGGCGACGGCGCCGGGGAGCTGGTACGCGGGCAGGTCCGGCGAGGCCAGGGTGTGCACCGGGGTGGCCGGCGGGGCGGTCGGCAGCAGGGTCGCGGGGACGACGACCAGGGCCTCGGTACCGCCGTGGCGCGCGGCGCGCAGCTCGGCGGTGACGCCGTGGCGGGCGGCGAGCCGTCCGGCGACGTACAGGCCGAGGCCGAGGCCGTGCTCGGATTCCGGTTCCTCGTCGTAGGCCTCGGGGGTGGACAGGCGGGCGTTGAGGGATTCCAGGCGGTCGCCGGTGACCCCGATGCCGGAGTCGACGACGGACAGCACCACGTCGCCGGAGTCCTGGAGCCAGCCGGAGACCTTCACCTTGGCGTCCGGGGGCGAGAACGTCGTCGCGTTCTCCAGCAGTTCGGCGATGACGTGCGAGATGTCGTCGGCGGCGTGTCCGGCGATCTGCGTGTACGAGGGGAGGGTGGCGAGGTCGACGCGTTCGTAGCGTTCGATCTCGCTGACCGCCGCGCGCATGACGTCGACGAGCGGGACGGGCAGGGTCTGTCCGTGCCCGTGTTCCTGCCCGGCCAGGACCAGCAGGTTCTCGTTGTGGCGGCGCATGACCGTCGCGAGGTGGTCCAGCTTGAAGAGGGTGGCGAGCCGGTCCGGGTCGCCTTCCTTGGATTCCAGTTCCTCGATGACCGCGAGCTGGCGCTCGACGAGGCCGAGGGTCCGCAGGGACAGGGAGACCGAGGTGGTCGACATGACGCGGCGGTGTTCTTCGAGGCCGGCGCGCAGCGCGGTGAGTTCCTTCTCCAGTTCCTCGCGGCCGGAGGCGAGGGCCTCGTTGCGGCCGATGAGGCGGCGGCGGTCGGCGTCGAGTCCGGCGATCCGGGTGTGGAGGGAGACCGTCTGGTCGCGCACCGCGTTGAGGTGGCGGACGACCTCGGCGAACTCGTCGTTGCGGCCGGTGAAGCGCACGGGCTCGGTCGAGCCCTCGGCGGTCGTCAGCCGTTCCGCGCCGCGGCGCAGCACGGACAGCGGCCGGGTCAGGGAGCGGGCGACGGCCGTGGAGAAGCCGACGACGAAGAGGAAGAGCACCCCGAGTCCGGCGACGACGAGTTCCAGGCGGGTGACGTCGTCGTCGCGCTGGGCGGCGAGGGCGGCGGCGCGGGTGCCGGCGAGGGTGGACTCCACCGAGCGCATGCGGTCGATGCGCGCGGTGAGGGCGGTGCCGACGGCGCCGGCGTCGACCTTGCGGTCGGCCGGGGTCAGCGTCGGCCGGTCGGTGAGCCGCTTGAGGAAGTCGTCGGCGGTCTTGACCTCGGGGCCGGTGACGGTGACGGCGAGGGTCTGCCGTACGTCGGGCCGGGCGATGCGCGCGAAGTCGTCGAGGGCGGCCTGTTCGCGGACGCGGGAGCGCTGCGAGGCGGCGGTGAGTTCGTCCGCGAGGGCCGAGTTGGGGGGCTGCTCGCCGCGGGGGACGGCCAGCGCGGCGAGCAGCAGTCCGCGGGTGGCGGAGGCCTGTTCCACGGCCTGGCCGAGGGGGGCCAGGGGGCGCGTGGTGGCCAGGGCGGCCTCCGCGCGCGGCGGGGTGAGTTCGACGAGCCGGTCTCCCGGCGCGAAGAGTTCGCCGAGGACACCGGCGTAGGCCTGGTGGGCGGCGAGGGCGGTGCCCTTGCCGTCGACGGCCTCGGCGCGGACCGTCTGGACCTTGGCGAGGGCGCGGGCGAGTTCCTCGTCGGCTTCGGCCCGTACTTCGGCGATCTGCCGGTCGGTGCGGGCGGTGCGCTCGTCGACGGGGGCCTTGGCGGCTCCGGGCCGGCCCTTGGCCACGTACTCGACGACGGCGTCGCGCTCGTCGCCGAGGAGGTGGGTGAGGGTGAGGGTGTGCTGCGTCTGTTCCGCGAGGGTGACCAGGCGCTGTGAGTCGTTCAGTTCCCTCGTGGCGGACACGACGGCGGGTGCGCCGGCCGCGAGGACGGTGAGTCCGGCGACTGCCACACCGATGACCAGCCTGCGGCGGACGCGGACGCGCCGTCCTGCGTTGGCGGGTCCGTCGGCGCTGGCGGTGCCGTTCTTCCGAGACCGCTTCTTCTGCACCGGTGCTCGCAATCCTGTACGTGTGCTCGTGCTCGTCTACTCGTGTGGCCGAGGTAACGGCCGGTCAACAAGTAAACGCCCCCTGCCCCCTCGTACCGCCTCAGACCTTTGCAGTGTGATGGGAAGAGAGCCGCACATCGCCCACCCGGCCACTCGAAGGAGTGAACATCACGGAGGAGTGGGCGACCAACTCGGGCACCCCGTGTCAGGGGCCGCTCGTGGACGGGTGGTTGAAAGATCGAGCCGGGCTTTGGCACTATGCCCGCCCACATCCCGGCGGGGGTCCGGCGGGCGGGCCGTGCGGGGGTGCGTCACCCCACCCGGGATTGGTACGGACCTACCGGTGCGGGGAGCGGCGTACCGGGCAGAATGTCCGCATGCGCATCGACCTCGCCACGGCCCCCGGCAACCCGGAACGCCCCAACGAGGACTGGGTGTCGGCGTCGGCACCTGCGTCGGGCGGCGGCGTCCTGGTGGTGCTGGACGGGGTCACCCCGCCGCGCGGCGGGGACGGGTGCGGGCACGGCGTGCCCTGGTTCTCGGCGCGGCTCGGCGGCCGATTGACCGAACTGTCCGGATCGCGGCGGGACATGCCGCTGGACCGGATCCTGGCGCGGGCCATCGGCGACACCGCCGACGCCCACCGCGAAACCTGTGACCTTTCTCACGTGCGGACCCCGCAAGCGACGGTCGTACTGGTGCGCTGGGACGCGTCCTGGGTGGAGCACCTCGTGCTGTCGGACTCCGTGCTCCTGCTCCGCGGGGCGGACGGGCGGGTCTCGGCGGTGCTCGACGACCGCCTCGACCGGATCCCGGGCGAGGTGCTGGGCTCGGTCGCGGCGACGGACGCCCTGCGCAACGCGGAGGGCGGCTTCTTCACGGCGGCCGCGGACCCGGCGGTGGCGGCCCGGGCCGTCACCGGGCGCACCCCGCGCGAGGAAGTGCTGGCGGTGGCCGCGCTCACGGACGGGGCGAGCCGGTGGACGGACACGTTCGGGGAGGGCGACTGGGCGGCCTGCCTGGACGTGCTGCGCAAGGAGGGCGCCGAGGGGCTGATCGGGCGGGTCCGGGCGATCGAGTCGGATCCGTTGCGCCCGTCGGCCCGCCACAAGCGGCACGACGACGCCTCGGCGGTCTACGCGGAGCTGTAGGGGGTGCCGGCCGGGCCAGGTCCGCCCGGCCGGGCCGGCCCGCACGCTCGCCGGCTCACTCCTCGCCGGAGTTCAGCTGGTGCAGGAGCCTGGCGAGTTCGGCCACCTCGCCCCGGTCCCAGTCGGCGAGCTTGCGCATGTACTGCTCGCGGCGGGCCCCGCGGACGCGCAGGAACCGTTCCCGGCCCTCCTCCGTGAGCCCGACGAGGAAGGCGCGGCCGTCGGCCGGGTCCGGCTCCCGGGCGACCAGGCCCAGCACCTCCAGGGCCCTCAGCTGCCGGCTCATGGTGGCCTTGCCGACGCCGAAGTAGGCGGCGAGCTCGGTGGCCCGCTGCCGGCCCGCCGCCTCCAGCCGGACGAGGAGCCCGTACGCGGCGGGCTCCAGCTCGGGGTGGAGGGCGCGGGCCATCTCCCCGGAGGAGGCCCGGGCACGCCGGAGGAAGACGGACAGCTCCCGCTCCAGGGCGAGGAACTCCTGGTCTTCACTTCCGTGCACGTCCGCTCCCATCGGTGGTGTGTGGCACCTCTGTACGAGGCCACCTCTCAGGGGGCCCAGTATTTCGCAGCGGGCGCGGCGGGGGCCCGGGGCCCCGCCGAAGCGGGTTCCCGGGCCCCCGGGCGGAGTCGTGGCCGGTCAGGCGGCCTTGGTGAAGGAGACCTCCGCCCCGGCGAGGGCCAGTTCCAGGACCTGGCGCACGTCCGTCACCGGGTGCACCTCCAGCCCCTCCAGCACCTCGGCCGGGACGTCGTCCAGGTCGGCCTCGTTCCGCTTGGGGATGATCACCGTGGTGAGTCCGGCCCGGTGCGCGGCGAGGAGCTTCTGCTTGACCCCGCCGATGGGCAGGACCCGTCCGGTCAGGGAGACCTCGCCGGTCATGGCCACGTCGGTGCGGACCTGGCGCCCGGAGAGCAGTGAGGCGAGGGCCGTCGTCATGGTGATGCCGGCGCTGGGGCCGTCCTTGGGGACCGCGCCCGCCGGGAAGTGGATGTGGACGCCCCGGTCCTTGAGGTCGGCGACGGGGAGTTCCAGTTCCGCTCCGTGCGAGCGCAGGAAGCTGAGGGCGATCTGCGCCGATTCCTTCATGACGTCGCCGAGCTGGCCCGTGAGGGTGAGTCCGGCGGCCCCGGTCTCGGGGTCGGCGAGCGAGGCCTCCACGAACAGCACGTCCCCGCCGGCTCCGGTCACGGCCAGGCCGGTGGCCACGCCGGGCACGGCGGTGCGCCGCTCGGCCGGGTCCTGTGCGGACTCCGGGACGTGGTGCGGCCTGCCGATGAACGTCCGCAGGTCGTCGGGGCCGATGGTCAGCGGCAGCTCCCGCTCCCCCAGTTCGTGCTGGGCGGCCACCTTGCGCAGCAGCCGGGCGAGGGACCGCTCCAGGGTGCGCACGCCCGCCTCGCGGGTGTACTCGCCCGCGAGCTTGCGCAGGGCCTCTTCTTCCAGGACGACCTCGTCGGCGCCGAGGCCGGTCCGCTCCAGCTGGCGGGGCAGGAGGTGGTCCCGGGCGATGACGACCTTCTCGTCCTCGGTGTAGCCGTCGAGGCGGACCAGTTCCATCCGGTCGGCCAGGGCCTCGGGGATGGCTTCCAGGACGTTGGCGGTGGCCAGGAAGACCACGTCGCTGAGGTCCAGTTCGACCTCCAGGTAGTGGTCCCGGAAGGTGTGGTTCTGCGCCGGGTCGAGGACTTCCAGGAGGGCGGCGGCCGGGTCCCCGCGGAAGTCGGAGCCGACCTTGTCGATCTCGTCGAGGAGGACGACCGGGTTCATGGACCCCGCCTCCTTGATGGCGCGGACGATCCGGCCGGGCAGCGCGCCGACGTAGGTGCGGCGGTGGCCGCGCACCTCGGCCTCGTCCCGGACGCCGCCGAGCGCGACGCGGACGAACTTGCGGCCCATGGCGTGCGCGACGCTCTCGCCGAGCGAGGTCTTGCCGACGCCCGGAGGGCCCACGAGGGCCAGTACGGCGCCGCCGCGGCGGCCGCCGATGACGCCGAGGCCGCGTTCGCCGCGGCGCTTGCGCACGGCCAGGTACTCCGTGATGCGGTCCTTCACGTCGCTCAGCCCGGCGTGCTCGGCGTCGAGGACCGCCCGGGCGCCCTGGATGTCGTACTCGTCCTCGGTGCGCTCGTTCCAGGGCAGTTCGAGGACCGTGTCCAGCCAGGTGCGGATCCAGGAGCCCTCCGGGCTCTGATCGCTGGCCCGTTCGAGCTTCTCGACCTCCTTCAGGGCGGCTTCGCGCACCTTCTCCGGCAGGTCGGCGGCCTCGACGCGGGCCCGGTAGTCGTCGGACTCCTCGCCGTCCTTCTCTCCGTTCAGCTCGCGCAGTTCCTTGCGGACGGCCTCCAGCTGGCGCCTGAGGAGGAACTCGCGCTGCTGCTTGTCGACCCCGTCCTGGACGTCCTTGGCGATGGACTCGGCGACGTCCTGCTCGGCGAGGTGGTCGCTGAGGAGGCGGACGGCGAGGCGGAGCCGGGCGACGGGGTCGGCCGTCTCCAGCAGCTCCACCTTCTGGGCGACGGTCAGGAAGGGGGAGTAGCCGGAGTTGTCGGCGAGCGCGGAGACGCCCTCGATCTGCTGCACCCGGTCCACGACCTGCCAGGCGCCGCGCCTCTTGAGCCAGCTGGTGGCCAGCGCCTTGTACTCGGTGACGAGCTCGGCGACGGCGCCGGGCAGCGGGTCGGGCACGTGCTCGTCCACGGTCTCGCCCTCCACCCACAGGGCGGCGCCGGGGCCGGTGGTCCCGGCCCCGATGCGGACACGGCCGCGGCCGCGGATCAGGGCGCCGGGGTCCCCGTCGGAGAGCCGGCCGACCTGTTCGACGGTCCCGAGCACACCGGTGCCCGCGTACGTCCCGTCGATCCTCGGCACGAGCAGCACGCGGGGCTTCCCGCTGCCCGCCGCCGCCTGCGCGGCCTCGACGGCGGCGCGTACCTCGGCGTCGGACAGGTCCAGCGGAACGACCATCCCCGGCAGCACGACCTCGTCGTCCAGCGGCAGCACGGGCAGGGTGAGCGATACGGACGTCGAAGCCATGATCTTCCCTCCGGCAGTGAACTTGAGCTATGCCGACTCAATGCACGTGAGTCCCCTGTTGTTCCCCAACGCCCGTTCGCCGGGGGCGAACGGGCGGCGGACGGGTGGCGGACGGGTGGCGGACGGACGCAGGGGCCGTCAGGAGAGGGCGGCCTCGATGTCGCCCGACGTCGTTTCGAGGCGCAGCCGGGAGGGCGCGTCGGGGGTGAGGGGGACGGTGACGTCGCGGTCACCGGAGCGGGTCGACGCGTCCAGCCGGTACGGGGCCCGCGGGACCAGCAGGGTGAGGTCGCCCGAGGTGGTGACGGCGCTGACCGAGGCCGGGGCCGTCACGAAGGCCAGGCGGGCGTCGCCCGAGTCGGAGCGGACGTCGGCCTCCGGGCCGGACAGCGCCTCGGCGGTGATCGTGCCGGAGGAGGTACGGATCTTCAGCGGGCCGGCGATCCGCCGGGCCCGCACGTCCCCGGAGTCCGAGGTCAGCTCGGCGGCCGCGACCCCCGTGACCTGGATGCGGCCGCTGGAGTTGCCGACGGTGACCTTCGCGGAGGCGGGGACCTCCAGGCGGTAGTCGGTGTAGCAGCTGTCCGCGCAGCCGGCGGTGAAGGTGAGGACGCCGCCGGACACCCGCTGGGTGGGGGTGGGCGCGGTGTCACCGCGGAAGTGCACGGTCCGGTGGATCGTGACCCCGGGGCCGGTGCCCGGGGTCACCTCGACGGAGCCGTGCCGTCCGTCCGCGATCTCGACCGCCGTGACGGCCTCGGTCACGGTGGCGTCGGCGGTGGCGGTCTTCATCCGCGTCACCGTCCCGTCGACGGCGCAGCCCGCGAGGAGCAGGAGGACGGCGGCCGCGGTGGCGCCAACCGTCTTACGGGCGAGCAGGGCTGAGGTCGTGTCGGATGCCATGTCGCCAGTCTGGTGAGCCCGGCCGCGCCCTGCGCTGGGGCCGGTACCCGAGCCCGGGGTGGGGTTATCCCCCGGGGGCACGCCCGGGCCGGCCGGTCAGTCCGCGGCCGGGCCGGTCTCCACCGGGCGGCGGGCGGCGGGGTCGCCCCATTCGCTCCACGAGCCGTCGTACACCGCCAGGTCCCGGTACCCGGCCAGGGTGGCGCCGAGGGCGAGCACGCACGCGGTGACCCCGGAACCGCAGCTGAAGTAGAGCCGCTCCCGGCCCCGGGTCAGCGGTGCGAAGGCCGCGCGGAGTTCGTCCGCCGGGCGCATCAGCCCGTCGGGGCCCCGGAGGTCCCCGAAGGGCAGGTTCACCGCGCCCGGCATGTGACCGCCGCGCAGGCCCGGGCGCGGCTCCGGAGCGGTGCCGGCGAAGCGTTCCCGGGTCCGGGCGTCGAGTACGACGGCGGCCGGGTCGGCCAGGGCCGCCGAGACGGTGTCGGCGTCGACCAGCAGTCCGGGGCGCGGCCGGGCGGTGAAGGAGCCGTACGGGCCTCCGTAGGCGGGGGCGGCCTCCTCGACGGGCAGGCCGGCGGCGGTCCAGGCGGGCAGGCCGCCGTCCAGGACGGCCACCCGGTCGAAGCCCGTCGCGCGGAGCATCCACCAGGCGCGGGCGCTGGAGTAGGTCCCGGCGGCGTCGTAGACGACCACGGTGTCCGTGTCGTCGACGCCGAGGGCGCGCATCGCCCCGGCGAACTCCTCGGCGCCGGGCATGGTGTGCGGGGCGGCGGCGGTGTGGTCGGACAGGGCCCCGTCGAGGTCGAAGGGCCGGGCTCCCGGAATGCGGCGCTCCGCCCCCCGGTGCGCCCCGACGGAGGCGTCGAACACCACCAGCCCGGGCGTCCCGAGCCGCTCGGCGACCCACCCCGCCCCGACGAGCGGCCCGGGCGGCCGCGGCCCGACGGGGGCGGCCGGCCCGGCGGAGGGCCCGGGCGGGGGGTCGAGCGGCGCGGTCATGAGCGGCTCCAGGGGGTCGGCGGGGCGGCCGGGTCGCGGCACGGCGCCCGCTGCGCGGTGTGGCGTGGTGTGGTGTGGCGTGGTGTGGCGTGGTCCGGTCATCCTCGCGCACGCAACGGCCGCCCGGGCGGCGGGGTTTCAGCCGCAGCCGCCCGGCCGGGCGTAGAGCGCGACGCGGGCCCCGCGGAGCGGGGTCACCGAGCACAGTTCGAAGGAGGCGGCCAGGGTCTCGCGCTTCGCCGCCTCGTGCGGGTACGGGTCCAGGGGCTGCCCGGCCGGGTCCAGCAGGGCGATGACCCGCGGGGAGGCGGCCAGCGCCGCCCGGACGGCGTCCGCGGTGCGCTCGGTGCCCTGGAGGCTGCGCGAAGCCGCCGGGGAACGGTCCAGGGCCACGTCGCGCAGGCCCCCGTACACCTCGGGCGAGGACAGCAGCCACTCCCGCCGCCGGGCGGGCATGAACAGCACGGCGTCCCCGGGCCGGGCCCGCTCCCGGACGGCGGCGGCCACCGCGAGCACGTCGTCCTTGCGGCTGTCCGGGGTCCGCAGCCACGCCGACCAGGTCCCGAACGGCACGAGCAGCGCGGCCACCAGCAGCCACGGCCACGGGCCCCGCGCCCGCGCGAGCCGCGCCCCGGCGAGCAGGGCGAGCCCGGTGAGGGAGTAGAGGACGTACCGGTCGACGTACCAGGGGTGGACGAGCGAGACGGCGATCAGCAGCCCGGGCGGCAGCAGGGCGAGCGGCACGGCGACCCGTACCAGGTCCCGCTCGCCGGCCGGCGGCCGCCGCGCGAGCAGCAGCACCGCGGCCGCCACCACCCCGTAGGCCGCCCAGTCCTGCCAGGAGGGCCGTCCGAGCCAGCCCAGTTGCTGCCGCGCCTGCCCGGCGCTCACCGCCGCGAGCGGCAGCAGCCCGGCCACGACCGCCGCGGCGCTCCACCGCCAGCCGCGCGAGCGCCACGCGGTGGGGGCGTGCGCGAGCAGGGCCAGTACGGCGAACTCGTGCAGCCAGCAGCCCAGCAGCAGCACCGGCGCGTACGCCGCCCACCGCCCCCGCAGCATCAGGTACGTCGCCCAGACCACGGCGGCCGCGACCAGTGCGTACGAACGTCCCTCCTGGGCGTACGCCTGTACGGGCGGCAGTACGGCGTAGGCGGTGCCGGCCCACAGCGCGGCCCGCTCCCCCGCCAGCCGGTGCGCCACCGCGGCCACTCCGGCCGCCGCGAGGGCCGTCGCGGCGACGGAGGGGAGCCGCAGTGCCCACAGGCCGCCGTCCCACAGGCCGAACACCGCGTGCATCAGCAGGTAGTAGAGGCCGTGCACGGCGTCGACCTGCCCGAGGAGTTCCCACAGCCCGGCCGGGGGACGGTGGGCGACCTGCCAGGTGACGGATTCGTCGCGCCACATGCTGCCGCCGCCGGGACCCCGTTCCAGGCCCCACGCACCGAGGAGCAGGGCCACGGCCGCGGGGACGACGCGCCAGGGGGCGATGCGGCGGATGACGGCCTCCGGATGCTTTCCGACGGGGGGCGGGGGACTCCATACTCGGGGTTCGGCCCGAACCCCGCGGAGGTGGGTGTGCGAACGTTCCGTGCGACGGCGACGGCGAGGGCGAGCGCGGCGGTGACGGCCGCGGCGGCCGTGGCGGCCGCTGCGGTGGTCCTGGCCGGGTGCGGCTCCGGCGGCGGGCGGCCGCCCGACGGCGCCGGCCCCGCGCCGGGCCCGGGCGTCCCGGCGGCCACGGCGACGCCCTCCCCCGGACCGGCTTCCCCGACCGGACCCGCCTCCCCCACCGGCCCGGCCCGGACCCTTCCCCCCGGCACGCCCACGCCCACGCCCACGACGCCCCCGGCGGACGGCGAGACCCTCGTCCGGGTGTCGCGCACCGGCGGCTACGCGGGCCGCACCCACACCCTGATCGTCAAGGGCGACGGCTCCTGGACCCGGCTGGACGGCGGGGCCCGCCCCGAGGGCTCCGGGAAGCTGCCGGCGGAGGGGCTGGAGGCGCTGCGCACCGCGCTCCGCGAGGCCGGACTCCCCCGTCTACCCCGGGTCACGATGTCCGACCGGCCCGTTTTCGACGGTTTCGTGTACGCCTTCACGCACGACGGCACCGAGGTGGCCTGCGACCAGTCCTCGCTGACTCCGGGCCTGACGGGGGTCCTGGACTCCCTCCCCCGCTTCGACCCGGAGACCTGACGTACGGACAGGTCGGTGAGGTGCGTCACCGGAGCCCGCCCGCCGGGCCGGACCCCGCGGAAGGGCGGAAGGACGGTGTGCGCTGCACGGGCGCGCCCGCGGCGGGCCGCGCCGGGACGCGGAACCCGGCGGTCCCTGTCCGAACCCCGCATAGCCGCAGGCCGTGGGCTCCTCTACGCTGCACCCCATCACGCGGGATCTTCAGGGGCGGGACATGGAACAGACACACACCACCCACAGCGGCGCCGCGGCCACCCCAGGCGCCCAGCGGCGCGTGCTCGTGGTCGAGGACGACCGCACCATCGCCGACGCCATCGCGGCCCGGCTGCGCGCCGAGGGCTTCCAGGTCCAGGCGGCGTACGACGGTCCCGCCGCCGTGGCGGCGGCCGAGAGCTGGCTGCCCGAGCTGCTGGTACTGGACGTCATGCTGCCCGGCTTCGACGGGCTGGAGGTGTGCCGCCGGGTCCAGGCGCAGCGGCCGGTCCCGGTGCTGATGCTCACCGCGCGTGACGACGAGACCGACATGCTGGTGGGCCTCGGGGTCGGCGCCGACGACTACATGACGAAGCCGTTCTCGATGCGGGAGCTGGCCGCGCGGGTCCACGTACTGCTGCGGCGGGTGGAGCGGGCCACGCTGGCCGCGCACGCCCCGCGCGGGGCCACCCTGCGCCTCGGCGACCTGGAGATCGACCACGCGCAGCGCCGGGTCCGGGTGCAGGCGGAGGACGTGCACCTGACGCCGACCGAGTTCGACCTGCTGGTGTGCCTGGCGGGGACGCCGCGCGCGGTGCTCTCGCGGGAGCAGCTGCTGGCCGAGGTGTGGGACTGGGCCGACGCGTCCGGGACCCGTACGGTCGACAGCCACATCAAGGCCCTGCGCCGGAAGATCGGGGCGGAGCGGATCCGTACGGTCCACGGCGTCGGGTACGCCCTGGAGACCCCGGCCCAGGCATGAGCACGGGCAGCTCGCCGCGCGAGCCGGGTCGGCGTGCGGGTCAGCGGGTTCCCGCCCAGCGACCCGCGGGCGGGCTGCGCCCGTACTCGCCGTTCTCGATCAAGACGAAGCTCGGCACGCTCGTCGTGGTCTCGGTGTTCATCACCACGGGCCTGCTGCTGGTGGCGTTGCGCACGGACACCGAGCTGCGGTTCATCACGGTCTTCTCGGTGATCGCGTCGATGCTGATCACCCAGTTCGTGGCGCACGGTCTGACGGCGCCGCTGGACGACATGACGCGGGTGGCGCGGGCGATCTCCGAGGGGGACTACACGCGCCGGGTGCGCGGGGCGGGGCGCCGGGACGAGCTGGGCGATCTGGCCTCGACGATCAACCTGATGGCGGACGACCTGGAGGCGGTGGACAGGCACCGTAAAGAACTGGTCGCGAACGTCTCGCACGAGCTCCGCACGCCGATCGCGGCGCTGCGGGCGGTGCTGGAGAACGTGGTGGACGGGGTGTCGGCCGCCGATCCGGAGACCATGCGGACGATGCTGAAGCAGACGGAGCGCCTGGGCCGGCTGGTGGAGACGCTGCTGGACCTGTCCCGGGTGGACAACGGGGTGGTGCCGCTGCGGGCGCGCCGCTTCGAGGTGTGGCCGTACCTGTCGGGGGTGCTGAAGGAGTCGGGGCTGGCGGCGGCCGGGCGTCCGGGGCTGACCACCGGTTCGGGCGGGCACACCCGCAACGACGTGCACCTCCACCTGGACGTGTTCCCGCCGGACCTGACGGCGCACGCGGACGCGGAGCGGCTGCACCAGGTGGTGGCGAACCTGATCGACAACGCGGTCAAGCACAGTCCGCCGCACGGCCGGGTCACGGTGCGGGCCCGGGCCGGGGAGGCTCCCGGGAGCCTGGCGCTGGAGGTCCTCGACGAGGGGCCCGGGATTCCGGAGGCCGAGCGGCACCGGGTCTTCGAGCGGTTCAACCGGGGGGCGGCGCGGGGCGGCGACGGGGGCACGGGGCTGGGGCTGGCCATCGCCCAGTGGGCCGTCGGCCTGCACGGAGGGGGCATCGGCGTGGCCGAATCGTCACGAGGTTGCCGAATCCTTGTCACTCTTCCGGGCAGCTCACCGGCTCCGTCTTGACGTAGGGTTCGAGTGGGAAGGACATGATCTCGGCCACACGTGCCCGGGGTCGTCAGGGGTGCGAAGCCAAGGGGGCCGCAACCTGGTTGTCGGCTACCCGAACCACGCTTGTTTCCCGCCATTCCAGGCGGCGAAACCCGCCGTTCGGTGTGACCTGCACGACGGAAGTCCCGCCCGGCCTGCATTGCGCGGCCAGGGAGGCGTAGCCTTTATTCCCGCTGTCCATACCTTGTGAAGCGGAAGAGGGCGGTTGCCGCCGTGTCGCCACAGTCCCCCAGTAACCCGAGCACCACGACCGAAGCAGCAGAGGGCGGGAAGACCCCTGCCTCAGGCTTCGGCGCGAATGAGTGGCTCGTCGACGAGATCTATCAGCAGTACCTCCAGGACCCGAACTCGGTCGACCGGGCCTGGTGGGACTTCTTCGCCGACTACAAGCCGGGGGGCGCTGTCGCTCCGGTGAAGTCGGACAGTCCCGAGAAGCCCGCGACGACGGGTGGCGCCTCCGCACAGGCCGCCACGCCCGCCGCCGGGGTCCCGCAGGCCACCGACGCCGCCGCCACGGGGGCGGCGGGCGCCGCGCCCGCGACCTCCGCCGCGCCCACGCCTGTGTCCGCTCCTGCCCCTGCTCCTGCCACCCCCTCTGGTGCCCCTGCTGTGACTGTCACCCCTCAGGCCCCGGCCGCCGCACCGGCCGCGCCTGCTCAGGCCCCGGCCGCCCCGGCTGCCGCTCCCGCCGCTCCCGTAGCCGCCCAGAAGGCCGCGCCCGCCACCGAGGCCCCCGCGGGCCCCGAACTGGTGACGCTCCGCGGCCCGGCTGCTGCCGTCGCCAAGAACATGAACGCCTCCCTGGAAGTGCCGACGGCCACGTCCGTCCGCGCCGTCCCGGTGAAGCTGCTGTTCGACAACCGCATCGTCATCAACAACCACCTCAAGCGCGCCCGGGGCGGGAAGATCTCCTTCACGCACCTGATCGGCTACGCGATGGTGCAGGCCATCAAGGCCATGCCGGCCATGAACCACTCCTTCGCGGAGAAGGACGGCAAGCCGACCCTGGTCAAGCCGGAGCACATCAACTTCGGTCTCGCGATCGACCTGGTGAAGCCCAACGGCGACCGCCAGCTCGTCGTCGCCGGCATCAAGAAGGCCGAGACCCTCAACTTCTTCGAGTTCTGGCAGGCGTACGAGGACATCGTCCGCCGGGCCCGCGTCGGCAAGCTGACGATGGACGACTTCACCGGCGTCACCGTCTCGCTGACGAACCCCGGCGGCCTGGGCACCGTGCACTCCGTGCCCCGTCTGATGCCCGGACAGTCGGTCATCATGGGCGTCGGCTCCATGGACTACCCCGCCGAGTTCCAGGGCACCTCGCAGGACACCCTGAACAAGCTGGGCATCTCCAAGGTCATGACCCTGACCTCGACCTACGACCACCGGGTCATCCAGGGCGCGGCCTCCGGCGAGTTCCTGCGCATCGTCGCGAACCTGCTGCTCGGCGAGAACGGCTTCTACGACGACGTCTTCGAGGCGCTGCGGATCCCCTACGAGCCGGTCCGCTGGCTCCGTGACATCGACGCCTCGCACGACGACGACGTCACGAAGGCCGCCCGCGTCTTCGAGCTGATCCACTCCTACCGGGTCCGCGGCCACGTCATGGCCGACACCGACCCGCTGGAGTACAAGCAGCGCAAGCACCCCGACCTCGACATCACCGAGCACGGCCTCACCCTGTGGGACCTGGAGCGCGAGTTCGCGGTCGGCGGCTTCTCCGGCAAGTCGATGATGAAGCTCCGCGACATCCTCGGCGTGCTGCGCGACTCGTACTGCCGCACCACCGGCGTCGAGTTCATGCACATCCAGGACCCGAAGCAGCGCCGCTGGATCCAGGACCGCATCGAGCGCCCGCACTCCAAGCCGGAGCGCGAGGAGCAGCTGCGGATCCTGCGCCGCCTGAACGCGGCGGAGGCCTTCGAGACCTTCCTGCAGACGAAGTACGTCGGCCAGAAGCGGTTCTCGCTGGAGGGCGGCGAGTCCGTCATCCCGCTGCTCGACGCCGTCATCGACTCGGCCGCCGAGGCCCGCCTCGAAGAGGTCGTCATCGGCATGGCCCACCGCGGCCGCCTGAACGTGCTGGCGAACATCGTCGGGAAGTCGTACGCGCAGATCTTCCGCGAGTTCGAGGGCAACCTCGACCCGAAGTCGATGCACGGCTCCGGCGACGTCAAGTACCACCTGGGCGCCGAGGGCACCTTCACCGGCCTGGACGGCGAGCAGATCAAGGTCTCGCTCGTCGCGAACCCCTCGCACCTGGAGGCGGTCGACCCGGTCCTGGAGGGTGTCGCCCGCGCCAAGCAGGACGTCATCAACAAGGGCGGCACGGACTTCACCGTCCTTCCGCTGGCCCTCCACGGTGACGCGGCCTTCGCGGGCCAGGGTGTGGTCGCCGAGACGCTGAACATGTCGCAGCTGCGCGGCTACCGCACCGGCGGCACCGTGCACGTGGTCATCAACAACCAGGTCGGCTTCACCGCCGCCCCGGAGTCCTCGCGTTCGTCGATGTACGCGACCGACGTGGCCCGCATGATCGAGGCGCCGATCTTCCACGTGAACGGTGACGACCCGGAGGCCGTGGTCCGCGTCGCGCGGCTCGCCTTCGAGTTCCGCCAGGCGTTCAACAAGGACGTCGTCATCGACCTCATCTGCTACCGCCGCCGCGGTCACAACGAGTCGGACAACCCGGCGTTCACGCAGCCGCTGATGTACGACCTGATCGACAAGAAGCGCTCGGTGCGCAAGCTGTACACCGAGTCCCTCATCGGTCGCGGCGACATCACGCTGGAAGAGGCCGAGCAGGCGCTCCAGGACTTCCAGGGCCAGCTGGAGAAGGTCTTCGCGGAGGTCCGCGAGGCCGCGACGGCTCCGGCCGCCGGCGCCCCGGTGACGCCCGCGCAGACCGCGCAGGAGTTCCCGGTCGTCGTGAACACCGCGATCTCGCAGGACGTGGTCAAGCGGATCGCCGAGTCCCAGGTCAACATCCCGGAGAACGTCACCGTCCACCCGCGTCTGCTGCCGCAGCTGCAGCGCCGCGCGGCGATGATCGACGAGGGCACCATCGACTGGGGCATGGGCGAGACCCTCGCCTTCGGTTCGCTGCTGATGGAGGGCACCCCGGTCCGGCTGTCCGGCCAGGACTCCCGCCGCGGCACCTTCGGCCAGCGCCACGCGGTCCTCATCGACCGGGAGACCGGCGAGGACTACACCCCGCTGCTCTACCTGTCGGACGACCAGGCCCGCTACAACGTCTACGACTCGCTGCTCTCCGAGTACGCGGCGATGGGCTTCGAGTACGGCTACTCGCTGGCCCGTCCGGACGCGCTGGTCCTCTGGGAGGCCCAGTTCGGTGACTTCGTCAACGGCGCGCAGACCGTCGTCGACGAGTTCATCTCCTCGGCCGAGCAGAAGTGGGGCCAGACCTCCGGCGTCACGCTGCTGCTGCCGCACGGCTACGAGGGCCAGGGCCCGGACCACTCGTCCGCGCGTCCCGAGCGCTTCCTCCAGATGTGCGCGCAGGACAACATGACGGTCGCGATGCCGACCCTGCCGTCGAACTACTTCCACCTGCTGCGCTGGCAGGTCCACAACCCGCACCACAAGCCGCTCATCGTCTTCACCCCGAAGTCGATGCTGCGTCTGAAGGCCGCGGCGTCGAAGGCGGAGGAGTTCACGACCGGTTCGTTCCGTCCGGTCATCGGCGACAGCACGGTGGACCCGAACGCGGTCCGCAAGGTCGTCTTCTGCGCGGGCAAGGTCTACTACGACCTGGAGGCCGAGCGCGAGAAGCGCGGCATCACGGACACGGCGATCATCCGCATCGAGCGGCTGTACCCGCTGGCCGGCGCTGAGCTCCAGGCCGAGATCGCCAAGTTCCCGAACGCGGCGAAGTACATCTGGGCGCAGGAGGAGCCGGCGAACCAGGGTGCGTGGCCGTTCATCGCGCTGAACCTGATCGACCACCTCGACCTGGCGGTCGGCGCGGAGGTCCCGGCGGGCGAGCGCCTGCGGCGGATCTCCCGTCCGCACGGCTCGTCCCCGGCGGTCGGTTCCGCGAAGCGCCACCAGGCGGAGCAGCAGCTCCTGCTGAACGAGGTCTTCGAGGCGTAGTCACCGCGCCGAGCAGTACACAGGAAGGCCCGGCCCCCTCGGGGGGCCGGGCCTTCCGGCGTACCGCGGCCGGGGCTACGGCTGGGGTTCGAAGTCCCAGTAGGGGCGGGTCTGCTGGCGGGCCGAGACGGTGTGGACGTGCTGGGGGCCCAGGGTGCGGGTCAGGGCCTTGATGCCGGCGTCCTCGTGTTTGGAGGCCTCCGCGTCCTCCCGTACGGCCCTCAGGTCGGCGGCGAGGGCGATCTGCGCGCTCAGCGTCATCGGGTGGTCCGGGCCCAGGACCCGTTCCGCGCCGCGCAGGGTCTCGCGGCTCAGGTCCAGGGCGTCGTCGAGCCGGCCGGTGATGTTGCGGTGCCCGGTGGCGTTGAGGGCGCAGCCCAGGGTCCAGGGGTGCCGGTCGCCGAGGGCGCCGCGCATGCCGACCAGGGCCTGTTCGGCGAGGCTGAGGGCCTCGGCGCGTTCGCCCTGGGCGCGCAGGACGAGGCCGAGGTTGCCGACGGTGCCGATGCTGTACGGGTGGGCGAGCCCGAGCTGGGACTGGTAGCCGCGTACGACGTCCTCGGAGATCCGGCGGGCCTCCTCGATGTCCCCGTACTCGCGCAGGTAGGTCGCGTAGTCGGAGGCGACCATCAGGGTCCAGGGGAACTCGGCGCCGAAGACCCGCGTGGACCGTTCCAGGACGCTGCGCAGGCGGGCTCCGGCGCCGGGGATGTCCCCGGAGCGGCGCAGGCACTGGCCGAGGTTGTGCTCGGCGCGCAGGGTCTGCGGGTGGTTGGCTCCGAGGACCTGGATGTGGAGCTTGAGGCCCTGTTCCTGGCGGGCGAGCGCCTCGCGGTAGCGGCCCATGAGGCGCAGGCCCATGGCGCAGCCGATGCCGGAGGAGAGGGTGGCGATGTGGCGGACGCGCAGGACCCGTTCGCGTCGGCGCAGGGTGTCCAGGTCGGTGTCGTAGGCCTCCTGGTAGCGGCCGAGGAGGCGCAGGGCGACGGCGACGTTGTTCTGGGCGTTGAGGGTGGTGGAGTCGTCCTCGCCGAGGAGTTCCCGGTAGGTTTCGAAGGCGTGTTCCAGCAGGTGGCGGGCTTCCTCGAACTTGGCGGTGCTGAGCAGGACCCCGGCGTAGGTGCTGGTGGCGCGCAGGGTCTCCAGGTCGCGGTCGCCGCGTTCGGTGACGAGCCGGTCGGCGACGGTCCGGGCGAGGGTCTCGGCGCGGCGAAAGTGGCCGAGCATGCGCAGGGCGCCGCCGTAGTGGTAGCTGAGCTCGCGGACCTGGTCGTGGTCGTCGCCGAGCATCGCCCGCCAGATGCCGTCGGTCTGTTCGGCGAGGCGCAGGCAGGTGCGGTACTCCCCGGCGAGGATCAGGTAGCGCAGGCAGTGCAGCAGGAAGTTCTGGATGCGGGGGTTCGTGCTGGTCAGTACGCCGGCGGGCTCCAGGTGCGGGACGAGTTCGGCGTAGCGGGGCCAGAGCCTGGAGTCGGTGGGCCGGCCGGGGTCGGCGGCGGCGAGGACCTGGCGGACGGAGCGGGACAGCTGCTCGGCCTCGTCCTCGGCGAGGTTCTCGCGGACGATGTTGTGGACCATGCGGTGCAGTTGGACGGTCTCCAGGCCGCCGCCCTCCTCCACGGAGAGGTCGGAGTACTCCAGGCGGACGACGGAGAACTGGACGAGCTTGTTGAGGGCCGCGTTCCAGCGGATCTGGTCGTTGACGATCCCGGCGAGGTGCTCGGGGACGTCGTCGGCGGGGAACTCGCGCAGCAGTCGCAGCGGGACCCGGCCGGGGGCGAAGAACACGAACAGCCGCAGCAGGGCGAGGGCGTCGGGGAAGTTCTCGCGGACGTTGTTGAGGAGTATGGCCAGGGCCGTCGGGAAGGGCAGCGGGTAGTCGTCGGAGAGGGTGACGGCCTCGTGGGAGTCCAGCCGGTGCTGGAGGAGGGTGAGGTACTCGCCGACGCCGATCGGCGAGTCGGCCAGCCAGCCCGCGGTCTGGTCGAGGGCGAGGGGGTAGTCCTCCAGCGCTTCGGCGAGCTGGTCGGCCTCGTCGCCGGTGAGGCGGCCGGCGCGACGGCGGATGAAGGTGACGGACTCGGGCCGTGCGTAGAGGGGGACTTCGACGAGGCTGGTGTGGCGGGCGGCCCATTCGCGGTTGCGGGAGGTGATGATCACGTCGCCGGCGCCGGAGGGCAGCAGGTCGGTGAGGTCGTCGGGGCTGTCGCAGCCGTCGAAGACCAGCAGCCAGCGGTGGTACGGGGATCCGCGCCGCAGGGCCTCCAGCACGGCCCGGATCTGTTCGCCGTAGCTGCCCGCGCCGCGCGGCAGGCCGAGCGCCGGGGCGAGGTCGGCGAGCCGTTCGCGCAGGGTGGGCCGGTCTTCCGCGGGCACCCACCAGACGACGTCGTACTCGGAGGCGAAGCGATAGGCGTACTCGGTGGCGACCTGCGTCTTGCCGACGCCGGACAGGCCCAGCAGGGTCGCGGTGGAGGCGCCGGGCGGGGCCTCGGTGAGGGCAGCCCGCAGCTTGCCGATGACGTCGTTGCGGCCGGTGAAACGGGGGTTGCGGCGCGGGACCCGGCCCCAGATCTCGGGCGGGTCGTTGGGGAAGCGGGGTCCGCGGCGGCCGCTCTCGGTGCCGATCCGGTCGGTGGGCAGCTCCAGGCGGCGCAGCACGCGGTACTCGGCCTCGTAGGAGTCCAGGCCCCACAGGTCGGTCTTCTCCAGTGCGGCGACGGCGCTGGGCAGCGGGGAGTCGGTGAGGCAGACGGCGGCGAACCGGTCGGGGTGGGAGGAGGTGACGGTGCGCAGGGCGGCGTTCCACTCCTCGTCGGTGTGGGTACCGGCGGAGAAGTAGCGTTCGCTGAGGACGACGAGGACCTTGCCGCCGGCCCGGGCCAGGTCGTCGAGGGCTTCGGTCAGGCCGGGGCTGGTCTGGGGGTCCCAGCGCTGGAGGGCGACGCGGTGGCCGTGTTCCTCCAGACGGTGGGCGATCCACACGGCCCAGGGGCGGTTGAAGCCGGCGAAGCTGATGACGAAGCGCTGCGGCTGGGGGGCTCCGTCGCGGTCGTGTCGCGTACCGGTACCGGTCATGCGGCCGTCTCCCTGGGATCCGGGCGGTGGACGGGGTGGGGCTGGCACGGGGTGGGGCGGGACTGAAAAGGTACCGCAGCGGACGGGCCGTCAGGCCGCTGCGACTCCTCCCGTCCCGGTCCCGTCATCCCTCGGCGAACGCGGCGAGTTCGGGGTGGGCTTCGCACCACGCGCGGCGTTCGCGTTCCAGGGTCCGGCGGGCGGTGGCGTGCTGGTCGCCGGGGGGAGGGAGTTCGTCCATGGCCCGCTCGGCGATGGTCATGCCCTCGACGAACTCACTTCCGGTGAGGGTGAGTTGGGGGTGGGCGCGCAGGGCCGGCAGGACGGCGGCGACCTGGGCGCGGATCCGGGCGTGCTGGGCCCAGGCGCCGCGGGCCCCGTACAGGGCGGCGCGCTGCCAGTAGCCGGCCAGGGCCAGGTGGGCGTACGCGCCGTGCAGGAGCCCCTCCAGCGGGCGGGGGTCGCTGCGCCAGGGGGCCCAGTGGCGGGGCGTGCGGTCGGCGGTGTGCAGGGTCAGGACGTCGGCGAGGGCGGCCAGCTTCCCGTGCTGGACCTCGTGGACCAGGGTCGCGGCCAGTGCGGGCGGGGCCTGGGCGCGGGCCAGGACGGAGCCGGCGGCCGCGGGGAGGGTGGCGCCGCTGGAGCGGGATCCGCCGGCCAGCGGGACCACGGAGCGCAGCAGGTGGGCGGTCTCCTCGGCGCGGGTGGAGTCGTAGCGCTCCAGGAGGGTGAGGGCGCCGGACCACTGGATGTCCCAGCGCTTGTGCCCCTTGGGGGTGAGCCGGCGGGCCGGGCGCACTCCGGCCGGGCGGCCGTCGTCGGGGGCGGGGGCGCGGTAGGGGTCGAGGTCGTCGAGGGCGGTGCGGCCGCCGGGGAGGGCGTGCAGGGGGAGGGCGTGCAGCGGGAGGGCGTCGGCGGCGTCCCAGGAGCGTTCGGTGAGGGCGAGGGGGCCCGGGCGGTCGGGGCGCAGCAGTCCGAGGGTGGGCAGTACGAGGCGGCCGTGGACGGGCCGCAGCGTGGTCTTGAAGCTGATCCCGGCGCGCAGGGCGGCGGCGACGGCGAGCGCCCCGAGGTGGCCGAGGTCGGGTGCGGGGCCGTCCGGCGCGTGCAGGCGGCGCAGGGTCTCCTCGGCCCAGACGCCGGTGGCGGGGTAGTGCAGTACGTCGCGCACGGCGTCGGGGTCCTGCCGTTCGGCCTCCTCCAGCAGGGCCCAGCGCTCGGCGGCCTCGTCGCCGGGGGCGGCGTCCAGTACGGCGCGCAGCAGGACGAGGCGCTTGGAGCGGCGCACGTCGCGCACCAGGCGGGTGCCCTCCGCGGAGGGCTCGGTGGAGGCGAGGGCGCGCAGGGTGTGCGAGCTGACGGCGAACCGGGCCAGGTCGGGCGGAGCGGTGGGACTGGTGTGACTGGTGGGACTGGTGGGGCCGGTCGGGCCGGTGGGACCGGAGTGCTGGGCGGGGACGCCGGCGGCGCGGCGGGGTCCGTCGCCGCGGGCGGGGCCGGTGCGGGGGGCCGCGTCCCGCGGGGCTTCGGCGCGGGAGACGTCCGACCGGGCGGGGTCGCTGCGGGCGGCATCGGGCCGGGCGGTACCGGACCCGGCGGGGTCGGTGCGGCGGGAGGCTTCGGTTCGGTGGGTCATGAGGCGGCCCGTCCGGTGGTGGCGGCCGTGTGCAGCGCGCGGGCGACGTGCCGGATGACGGCCTGGAGGTCGGCGCAGTACACGGACGGCTGGCGGAAGCCCTCCCGTTCGCGGTAGCGGTGCGGATAGTGCCCGCCGCCGCACACCTCGACGAGTTCGCAGGCCCGGCAGGCGGGGGCGAGGGCCTCCCGGCCGAGCTGGCGGGCCGCGAACCCGGGATGGTCGAGCAGTTCGTCGAAGCTGTGGGTGTCGAGGGTCATCCCGGTGGCGGCGGCCCCTTCGTAGGCGGACTTGAGCGAATCGGCCTGCTCGATGCTGCCGTCGGTCTCGACGACGGCGGTGGTCGCGGGGGCCAGGCCCAGCGTCTCGGTGGCGGCGGGCAGCCCCAGCAGCAGGGCGATGATCTCCTCGAAGATCCTGATGCGGGTGCGCCGCACCCCGTCGTGCCACCAGCGTTCGAAGACGGCCAGCAGCCAGTCCGCGTAAGGGCTGCCCTGCCGCGTCCAGCCGGGCGGCGGAGTGCTCCAGTTGGCCAGCGGCAGCAGCAGCCCGATCGCGGGCGGGGCGAAGGCCAGCAAGGACTCGTACGTCTCCACCGGGTCCTGGGCCGCGTCCACCACGCACAGCACCCCGGCATAGCTGTCGGGATGCCGGGCGAGCAGCCGCAGGCCCCGGGCGGCCGCCCCGAAACCGGGCCGCCCCGCGTGGTCCACGCGGCGGGCGTTGTGCGCGGGCAGCCCGCCGTCGAGGCTCACGCCGACCCGGATCCCGGCGGCGGACAGCGCGGCGAGCCGGCCGCGGGTGAGCAGCGTGCCGTTGGTCTGGACGGTCGCGGTGACCCGGGTGCGGGGCGAGCGGCGGGCCAGGGCCGCCCGTACCGCGTCGACGGGGGCGGCCAGGGCCGCGGGCGGACCGAGCAGGGGTTCACCGCCGTGCAGGACGAGGTCGACGCGGGACAGGTCGTGGGCGGCGGCGTGCTCGGCGATCCGCTCGGCGGCGCGCAGGGCGGTGGCGGGGGCCATGACGGCGGGGCGGGTGCGCCAGCCCTGGTCGGCCATCTCGTAGACGTAGCAGTAGGTGCAGGCCAGGTTGCAGCGGCCGTGCGTCTTGAGGACGAACTGGCGGATCGGCTGCGGGCGGTGGCCCGCGGCGCGCAGGGCGGGCACGTCGAGGCGGGTGTAGGGCCAGGGGGCGTGGCGCGCGTGGGGGGTCGGGGTCCGGTGTGCGGGCAGCACGAGACCGCTCGTGATCGCTTGGCTCATCGCCTGTACCTCCCGCTGCGGACGGTCCATCCCTGCCCTTCGGAGGGGCCACGCTAACGGCGGAAAGTGGTCAACTCCCTTTGGGGTCCGAGGTACTTCAGACGACCCCGGAGTCGAATGCGTTCAGGATCTCGGCGGGGTGCGTGACCCGCTCGACCATGCCCTCGATCACCTCGGCGAGCACCGGATGGTCGATCCCGCGCAGTGCGGCCAGATCGAGGCCCGAGAGGTCCGGCAACTGGCCGGGACACGGCCGGGCCGGAGCCGCTGCCGTCATTTCCTGACGTCCGGTCACCATGGGCTGCCCGTCCCCCTGTTGTCGGCTCTGATCGGTCCACTGCCTCTTCCCGTCGCCCGCCGGGCGGAAACGGCTCACGTGCCGCCCTCCAGGAGCCGTATCCGCGCGATCAGCGCCCGCCGCCGGTCCCCCGCGCCTTGGCCCGGCCGGGCGTCGGGCGGGTCGGTGTGCCGGTCCCCCGGCGGGGCGGCGGGGCCGGTGCCGGTGCCGGTGCCGGGTTCGGTGCCGGGTTCGCTGTCGTACGGGCCGTCCTGCGCGGGGGCGTGCGGGCCGCCGTGCTCGGGGCCGGGCCCCGCGTCCGGCCGCGTGGCGGGCGGCGGCTCCTGCCGGGTGTCCTCCGGGCCGTCGGGCCCGGGGGCGTGCGGGGGGTCCGCCGGGACCGGCGGCTGCGGGTCGAGGCGCTGCCAGAGCTCCAGCGCGGACCGGTAGGCGTCCAGGGCGGCCCGGGGCCGGGCCAGCCGTTCCAGCACCTCACCGCGCAGCTCCTGGACCCGGACGGCGAGCTGGAGGGCGATGCCGGCCCGGTCCTCCCGGTCGGCCTCCAGCGCGGCGCGCCAGGCGCGGCGGTAGGAGTCCGCGGCCCGGTCGAGCCGGTCCGCGGTACGGGTGTGGGCGTGGATCTCCTGCTGGACGTCCCCGTGCTCCCGCCAGGCGCGGGCCCGGTCGAGGGGTCCTTGGCCCTGGCGGGCGGCCAGCTCCAGCAGGTACTCCGCCTCCCGGAGGTCGACCAGGTCCCCCTCGTAGGCGTGCCGCAGGCGCAGCCCGGCCGCCAGCCGCAGCAGCCGGTGCGCGGATCCCGGGTCGGACTGCGGCACCGCGGAGCGGCTCTCGCGGAGCACGCGCACGGCGGTGGAGACGAACCGCCGCCCGTCCGAGGCCCGCGCCCGCTCCAGGAGTACGTCGCCCCACTCGCGCAGCAGCTCCGCGAAGGCCGCACCGTCCCGGGGGACGAGCCCGCGGGCCCGCCCGTACACCTCTGCCGCCGCCTCCAGCGCGGCCGGATCCGCGTCTCGGGCGTACCGGGCCCGGTGCACGCGGGCGAGGCACAGCAGGCCGGCCAGGCGCAGTTCGGGGTCCCCGGCGGCCTCTTCCAGCGCCCGCGCCAGTTGCCCGGCGGCCTCTTCCAGCCGCCCGGGCAGGTACCGCAGCGCGGTGGCCAGCTCCACCCGGACCCGCGCCGGCCGGATCCGCGTCACGGGCGTGAACAGGCGCAGGCCGGCGCCCTGGAACCCGGGGCCTCGGTGCCCCCCCACCAGCTGCCGCCCCTCGGCCGGAACCCCGCCCCGCCCCGGCGCCCCGGCCCCTTCCATCACCGCGGAGACGGGCACCACCCCACCCCCACCCGCCGAACCCTGCGACCGCCCGGAAGGCTCCCCCGGTGCGCTGCCGCCCGGGACCGAGCGACCCGAACGACCCGCCGACCCCGACAGCCCCGCCCCGCCGGCCGGATCCACCGGCGCAGCCGAGCCCGCCCCACCCGCCGGACCCTGCGACCGCCCGGCGGGCTCCCCCGCCGCGCCGCCGCCCGGAACCGAGGGAGCCGGACGATCCGCCGCCCCTGAGGGCCCCGCCCCCCTGGCCGGACCCACCGGCGCAGCCGAGCCCGCCCCACCCGCCGGACCCTGCGACCGCCCGGAAGGCCCCCCCGCCGCGCCGCCGCCCGGAACCGAGGGAGCCGGACGATCCGCCGCCCCTGAGGGCCCCGCCCCGCTGGCCGGACCCACCGGCGCAGCCGAGCCCGCCCCACCCGCCGGACCCTGCGACCGCCCGGAAGGCCCCCCCGCCGCGCCGCCGCCCGGGACCGAGGGAGCCGGACGATCCGCTGGCCCCGAGGGTCCCGGCCCGATGGCCATGGGTGAAGCGGAGTTCGCCGGGTCCTGTGGGCGCCCGGAAAGGTCCCTTCCGGCATCGGGGGCCGGGCCGGCTCCGACACGCCTCGAACCGGTACCGCTGGAGTCACCCCCCGGGGTCTGCGACGGTCCGGGGGGCGCCGCTCCCGGGCCGGATGCCTCCAGCGGGCCGTTCTCCTGGCCCCCGCCGCGCGCCGGGTCCTGCGGGCTCCCGGACAGCGCCCCGCTGTCGCCGGAGCCCGCCCCTGGGGCGGGTTCCGCCGGCTCCTCTTCGTCACCGAGCCCCTCACGTGTCGGCGGTACCGGCCCTGGTACTGGAAGCTCGCCCCGTCGCCCGGAGGCGTTGCCCGCTGCCTGGGTCCGGGACCTCCAGGAGGGCTCCTCCCCCGCCCCGGGGCCCGCCGCCGGACCGGCCTCCGCTCCGCCGTCCCCCGACCCCGAACCGGCCGGGCCCGCCGCCGTTCCGGGCACCGCTCCACCCCGGCCCGGACGCCCCGGCAGCTCCCCTCCGGCGTCCACCCCGTCATCCCGCCGGGCGGGAGCCCCGGCCAGGAGCCAGTTCAGGGCTGCCGCGAGGTGCGCGGCGGACTCGGTGGCGAGGGCCGTGCGCTCGCTCCGGACCGTGGTGTGCGGGAGCAGGGCCAGCAGTACCCGGCCCAGGGCCAGGCGCAGTTCGGGGTGCGCGGCGTCTCCGTCCGGCGGCCCGGCCACCAACGCCGCACCGGGGAAGGCCCCCACCGCAGCACCCCCGCCCGCGGAGTCCCCGCGCGGGGCGCCTCCGGGCAGCGACTCCCCGGCCACGGAGACCTCGGCGGAGGAGTCCCCACCCGCGGACGCCCCGCCCGAGGAACCCCCGACCGCCGACTCCCCGACCACCGACTCCTCGGCCGCCCGCTCGCCGGCCACGGCGGCCCCGGCGGAGGCCTCCCCCTCCGCGGGGGACCCGCCCGAGGCGCCCCCGGCCGCCGGGGCCCCGGAGGCCCCGCCCGGGGACTCCGCAGGCGCCGACTCCCCGCCCCTGGGCCCTTCGACAGCAGGCGCCCCGGCCTCGGAGTCCGCACCCCCGGGATCCTCACCCGGGGCGTCCCCGTCCGTGGGGGCTCCGCCGGCGCCGACACCGCCCGGGGAGGTCCCGCCCGAAGACGCTCCCGCGCCACCGCCCCCGCCCGCCACGCCCCCGCCCCGCAGGGTCCCGCCCCGCAGGGCCCGGCCGTCCTGGGCCGGCGCCCCCGGGTTCCCGTCCGCCAGGATCAGGGCCTCCAGCGCGGTCCGGGCCTCCCTCAGCGGGCCCGGGTCGGCGTGGAGGGCGGACAGCCGGATCAGGGTGCGCGAGCGGCGCACCACGCAGTCCCGCCGCAGGTCGGGGTCCGTCGCGGCGGCGGCCGCGGTGGCGAACTCCCGGTCGGCGGCGGCCAGTAGTTCCGTGTCTCCCCCGCCCGCCAAGGCCCGCTCGTACAGCACCCGGCCCAGCAGGAACCGCGCCGGCGGGGTGCGCAGCCCGGTCACGGCCCCTTCCGCCTCGTCGAGGAGTTCGGGGTCCCGCTGCGCCGTCCACAGCGCGAGCAGCGCACCGGCCAGCGCGGTCTCCGCCTCCTCCGGCGGGTCGTCGGGGCCGGCGGGCGCGGCGACGGCCCGCCGCAGCAGGGCCGCGGCCTCGTGGGGGGCCCGGGCGTCGCCGTCCGCGAGGCGGTCGTAGGCGGCCCGTACGGTCCGGGCCCGCCCCGCCGGCGCGGGCGCGCCGGGCCGGGGCCCGGGCTCGGGGCCGGTGCCGGGCCCCTGCGGGGGGTCCTCTTCGGGCGGGCCCGGCAGGTAGCGGCGTACGACCTTCGCGGAGACGTGCGCGAACGCCTGCGGGAGCCTCCCCGCAGGCCTGCCCTCCGGCTCCGGATCCGTCGGCGCGACCCCGGTGAGCTGGGAGACGGCGAGCGCGGGGAAGTTCCGTACGCCGCGCCCGAAGTGGGCCAGGACGTACTCGGAGCAGTGCTTGAGCACCAGCGCGGCCTCGTCCCGGCCGAGCGGCCCGAGCAGGACGTCCTGTACGCCGGGGACGAACTCGTACCACGGGCCGGGGGCCTCCCCGCTGCGCCGCAGCAGCCCGCTCAGCAGCACCTCGGCCAGGTCGGAGGGCTCGGAGTCGGGCAGCATCGTGCGCTGCACGAGCCGCATCACGGGCAGGGTCAGGGGCGCGGCCGACAGGTACACGGCGAGCTGTACGGCGCCGGGCCCGGCCGAGGCCCGGAAGCGGCGCACCAGCTCGCGCGGCGGCCGGACGGTCCGGGGCAGCGGGACGGGGGCGGCGGGATGGCGGGCCAGCACCCGCCCCACCTCGGCCGGTACGGGGCCGGTGCCGAGCCCGGCGACGAGCCGGGCCCAGGCGCCGAGGGCCTTCGCGTTCGGCGGGAGCACGGGCACGGTCAGCCCGCCGGTGGGGCGGCCGGGGCGCGGCGCCCGGTCCGGGCGGAACCTCAGCCGCTGGCCGCCGCCCGCACCGCCGGTTCCGCCCTCGGTGCGCTCCAGCACCCCGCGTTCGGTGGGCAGCCAGCTGCGGCTCCACAGGCGTTGCGGCAGCGGCTGGACGACCACGCAGGGGGTGCACTGGGCCCAGCGGTACAGCAGCCGCTGGGCCTCGCCCTCGCGCCACAGGGGCCCGGCGCAGTCGGACACCACCATGGTCAGGGCCCGTCCGGTGGGGTCGCGCAGCTGGTCCCCGGAGCGGAGTCCGACGCCGGCGGCGGGGCCGCGGCCGACGGCCGGGGTGCCGTCCGGGAGGCGGTGGAGGCGGTGCACCTGGACGTCGCGGAAGGCGCCCAGCCGTTCGCAGACCGACCGGAGTTCCTCGAACATCTCCTGCCAGACCGCCATGGACGGGGAGGCGTCCATGACCAGGCGTACGGTCGCCTCGCGGCGGCTCTCCGGCCGGAAGACGGGGATGACCAGTCCGAGGGCGCGGGCGCTGGCCTCGGCGGTGGCGGCCTCGTCGAGGACGGTGCGGGTGGGCGGGCCGGGCGGGCGGTGCCGCTGGAGGGCGCGCAGGGCCCGCTGGATGTCGAGGATCCGGGGCAGCGCGGCCGCGCCGGGGACCCGTACGGGCAGGGCGTCGCCGAGCGGCAGCCGTGCTTCCGGATCGGGGTCGGCGGGCAGGCCCGGCCCGGCGGCGTACAGCCTGACGGGATCCTCGGCTTCCGGGTCGGGCGGTACGTGCTCCGGCGGCTCCTCCTCCGGGGGCGTCCCGGCCTCCGGTGCCGGCGCCTCCGGTGGCCGTCCGGCGCCCGCGTCCGGGGCGGGGGCTCCGGTGCCCGGCGCGGACGGTACGGAGGGCCCGGACGGCTCGGGCGGGCGGGTCCGTGCGGCCAGCCACAGGGCGTCGGCGAGTTCCTCGGCGGACGGGTCGAGCCCGGCGGCCCGCAGCAGCCCGGCGAGGGCGCGGACCTCCGGGTCGGGGGGTGGTGGTACGGCTGCGGGCACGGGCGCTCACCTCGGACGGTCGAGGCGTTGGATGAGCAGGTCGGCGAGGTCTTCCCGGGTGGGCGGGGCGGCGTAGTGGGTGAGGTAGATGGCGTTGAGGAGCTGGTCGGCGGCGACGAGTTCGGTGCGGGAGCGGCTGAGGAACTCGCGGATCAGGTCGGCCCCGAGCTGGGCGGCCTCCTCGCCGAGGTGGGCCCGGACCATGGTGGCGAGGCGTTTCTCGCCGGGCTGGCCGAGCTTGAGCTGGATGCAGCGGCGCAGCAGGGCGGCGGGGAAGTCCCGTTCCCCGTTGCTGGTGAGGATGATGAACGGGAAGGCCCGGCAGCGGACCCGGCCGTCGCGGACGGTCGCCCGGGCCCCGTCGTCGGTGAGGACCCGTACCTCGGGTTCGGTGTCGGCGACGCGTTCCAGCTCGGGGAGGGTGAACTCGCCTTCCTCCAGGACGTTCAGGAGGTCGTTGGGCAGGTCGATGTCGCTCTTGTCGAGCTCGTCGATGAGCAGGACGCGGGGTTTCGCGGTGGGGAGCAGGGCCGTTCCGAGCGGGCCGAGGCGGATGTACTTCCCGATTCCGTCGGCGGGGCCCCCGCCGCCGCCCGTGCCGGTGCCGCCGCCCGCCGCGATCTGGACGTCCTGGAGGCGGGCGAGGGCGTCGTAGCGGTAGAGGCCCTCCTGGAGCACGGTCCGCGAGACCACCGGCCAGCGCAGCACGCGGCCCAGTTTCAGCTCGTGCGCGACGGCGTGCGCGAGGGTGGACTTACCGGTTCCGGGATAGCCGGTGACGAGGAGCGGCCTGCGCAGGTAGAGGGCCGCGTTGACGGCTTCCAGTTCCTCCGGTTCCGGCCGGTGCAGTTCGGCGGCCTGCCGGTGGGCGCCCAGGCGGCGGGCCACGTTCCCGTCGGGGGCGGCGGCCGCCCCGCAGGGTTCGGTGACGGGGCCGCCGTCGAAGTCCCGCCAGGGCGGCGGGTCGGGCAGCGCGTCGATCCCGTCGTGGGGTTCGCCCACGCCACGGTAGATGAGCCATTCGTCGTTCACGGCTGTTCCCTCCCTCGAAGCCCGCACCGGCCGCCCGGCCCGGTCCGGGCCGGCCCGCGGATGCCCCCGGCCCGCGCACGGCCTTGGTGCGCGGGTTCCCCCCGGCTCACAGATCGCCCTGCAGTGGCTCGTCCTCGGGCAGGGCCCGTGCCGGGTCCTGCCAGACGAGTGCCGTTCCGGCCGCCCAGTACGCGTCCGGGTCGGCCCCGTGGGCCCGTGCGCGCAGGGCCTGGAGCCGCAGCGGCAGGACGGCGCCGCGTCCGGCGTCGGCCAGTTCCTCGCGCAGCCCGCGGTGGAAGGGCGCGCAGGACGCCCCCGGGTCCCCGGGGGGTCTGCGGCACACCGCCACCCCGTAGCCGGCGTCGTGTACGGAGTGCAGCGCGCCCAGGGTCGGATCGGCGTCCGGGGTCCGGCAGAGCACCGGCACGGTGTTGTCGAAAAGGCCGGCCAGCCACTGCGGCGAGGGGCTGCGGGGCCGCCCGCGCGCGCAGTCGGCCCGCTGGTCCAGCAGGGGCCCGGCCTGTACGCGCGCCCAGCGCCGGGCGGCCGCGGGGGTGTCGTCGGGGCCGGCCGGGTGGCGGAGCACGACGGGCCGCTGGACGCCCAGGGGCACGCCGCCCGCCACCGTCCACGTGTCGACGGGGAGTCCGAACAGTTCGGGTGCCACCGCCACTTCCAGCAGGGCGGGGGCCTCGTGGGTGTCGCAGCGCCGGAACCCTTCGGCGAGCGGGGCCCGGAGGGCGTCGGGGAGAGCGGCCGGGGTGGCCCGTACGCCGGCGGCCACGGGGGTGACGCGGCCGGGCCGGGCCGGGCCGGCCAGGACCGAGACCCGCCAGTCGTAGACGTCCTCCCAGCCGTGGGCCCACACCTCCAGCAGCACCGAGGGGCCCGGGGGCAGCCCGCCGGAGCGCCGGGCGGGGCCGTGGACGGCCTGGCCGGCGCGGGCCCTGCGGCGGCGTTCCCGCGCGGCCAGGCCCTGGTCGTGGCGCTCCCCCAGCTCGCGCCGCAGCGGCCGCCAGAGCCGCTCCGCGGTGACCCGTACCCAGTCCCACAGTTCCTCGTCGGCGCCCGGGGACGGTGGCTCGCGGTGGTCGGCGACGCTCACGTCCGTGGCGTAGCGGAGCATCGCGGCGGCTTCGCCGCCCGTGCCGGGCGGGTCGTGCAGCAGTCCGAGTCCGTCGCGCCAGCTGAGCGGGGCGGGCAGTCCCGTGTCGGGTTCCTCGCCCCGGGCCTGCTCGGCGAGTTCCCGGACGGCTTCGGAGGAGCCGGGCGGCGGGAGTTCGGCGAGGAGCCCGCACAGGGTGGTGCGCTCGCCGGGGGTGAGCCGGCCGCGTCCGCCGAAGCGGTCGGCTTCGGCGTCGGGGAGTTCGTCGTGGACGTCGGTCCAGGTGCGGCGGCTGTCGAGGTCGCTGTGGTGGCGGTCGTAGTGGTACAGGTCGTGGGCCTGCATGACCCGGCGGTAGAGGCCGGTCTGGCCGTTCGCCGGGAGGGGCAGGGTGCGTAACTGGGAGACGGAGACGGCGAGGCCGCCCCCGCCGGCGCTGCGCCGGGCCTTGACCACGCCGACGACCTCTCCTCGGGCGAGGTCGACGACGGGTCCGCCGGACATGCCGGCCTCGATCTCGTCGTCGTCGCCGAGGCGGATCGCGGCGCCGTTCCCTGCGGTGCCGCGCAGGCGGGTGGTGCGGCCGGTGATCTCGCGGATGCCGAGTTCCTCGGTGCAGCCGAAGTACGCGGCGTCGTCGAGGCGGGGGCGGGCGCGGTCGGTCAGCCAGACGCAGGCGTGGGAGACGGGTGAGAGGACCCGTACGAGGGCCAGGTCGGGCAGGTCCCACAGGGCCCGCCGCCCGGGCCGCCGCTCCTCAAGCCGGTCCGGCAGGACGCATTCGACCCGGCCCGCGACCGTGCCGGTGGTTCCGGCGCCGCCGGCGGACGGCCCGGAGAAGAAGGTGATGCCGACCTCACGCCCCGTGAGACGCACCGCAGCACCCCCTTCGCCGACCACGTGCGCGCACGTCAGGACCCAGCCGGGGGCGATGAAGAAGCCGCTGCCCCAGGTGGGTCCGGTCCCGTCGTTGCCGGGGTTCTCATACCCTCCCGGGGGCGCGTGGACGCGTACCGTGGCCGCCCGGACGAGGGGCTCCAGGAGCTCGAAGGCGCGCGCGGAGCCGGCCGTGCGCCCATCAGGCATCCCCAGACCCCCGCCCCCCGCTCGCCCCACCGAGAACGTCCAGGCTAGCGCCGGGGCGGGGGACGGCGGGAGGTGTCGCCGGCAGGCGGATTATCCTGGCGGGAAACACCCCCACCACGACACGGCACGGAGCCCGACTTGTACTTCACCGATCGCGGCATCGAGGAGCTGGAGAAGCGGCGCGGCGAGGAGGAGGTCACCTTCGAGTGGCTCGCCGAGCAGCTCCGCACCTTCGTCGACCTGAACCCGGACTTCGAGGTCCCGGTCGAGCGCCTGGCCACCTGGCTGGCCCGCCTCGACGACGAGGACGAGGACGAGGAGTAGCCCCGGGGCACCTCGCAGGTGTCCCCGCCGCCCCCGGCCGGCTCCGGCCGCCGCCCCCGCGCGGGCCGCGGCCGCCGGTCGGGCGGCCGCGCGCCGGCTGGCCTGATCGAGCCGGGGCCCGGGGGATTCAGCGCTCCCGGAGGATACGGTGCTCGTCCTCCGCGAGGCGGGCGGCGCCCGCGCGGACGAGGAGCGCCACGGACGCCGGGTCGCGGAACCGGGAGCCGCCGCCGAGGGTGGCCCAGTACACGGGGTGGGTGGCGCCGTACTCCCGTACGGCCGGGTCCGGGACGCCGAAGTACGTGCCGGAGCCGAGGCACTCGACGCCCGGGGCGGCGCAGCTCCACTCCCGTACGGTGCCGGGCGGGACGAGGGCGTAGTAGTTCCGGCCGTGGCCGTCGTGGATGACGGGGCCGCCGAGGCTCTCCTCCAGCCCGGAGTCGGTCTGCGCGAAGTCGCGCCCTGCCGTGCCGAGGGCCGCGAAGACGAGCCGCTCCGGGAGCCGGACGGCGTCGAAGGTCCGGCCGATGGGGAGGAGCACGATCCCGCGCTCGCGCCATTGCGTGCGGACCTGCTCGGGCTGGTCGTGGCTGCCGGTCAGCCAGCTCGCCATCGTGGACCGGGTCACCGCTGGTGTCACTCCCTGCCGTCGTCACGGGTCGTCGGGACGACGGTAGGGGTGTTCGCGTGGCGGCACGGGCACGGATCGTGCCCCTTCGTCCGCCGTTCAGGCGGTTCAGGCGGTTCAGGCCGTTCAGGCGGGTCAGGCGGTCAGCAGGCCGAGGCGGGAGGCGAGCTCGGAGGCCCGGCGGCGGCGGGCCGGGCTCTTCGCGTCCGCCTCCTCCAGGATGATCCGGCGGGCGTAGCCGTTGTACTGGACGGTCTCCGGCGCCACCTCGTGGGCCTGCGCGAGGGTGGCCAGGGCGGCGTCGGGCTGTCCGTCGAGGTGGTAGGCGCGGGCCTGCTCGATCCGGTGCCGGGCGCGGCGCGGCCGGGACGGGATCGCGTCGGCCTCCGCCCGGGCGGCCTGTCGCGCGGACTCCCCGCCCGCGTGCAGTTCGACGGCGACGGTGACGGCGTGGGCGCCCATGACCGCCCGGGAGAAGCTGGTGACGGGGTGGAAGTATCCGGCGGGCAGGGATTCGGCCAGGGCCCGGGCCTGGTCCCAGTACCGCCAGGCCGTGCCGGTCTCGCCGCGGCGGGCGGCCGTCAGCCCGGCCTCGACGGTGAGCGCCCCGGCCACCGCGCGCACGTCCGTACCGGCGTCGGGAAGCATGGGTTCCAGGTAGCGGAGGGTCTCCAGGGTGACGGCGTCGGCGGCGTCCAGGTGCGCGCGCTCGCGGTGTGCCTGGGTGGTCAGCCATGCGGCGAGGCCGATCGTGTGCGGGTCCTCGGAGTCCTGCGCGGCCGTCATGCCGCGCTCGGCCACGCGCCAGACGAGCGGGGCGTCGGGCTGGTAGGCGCAGAAGAACTGGGCCAGGAAGTACACCTCGGCCAGGGCGGCTTGGGCGGCCTTGCGGTCGGCCACCGTGCCGGCCCGGCGTACCGCGTCGCGCGCGTCGCGGATCAGGTCCGGCAGCAGCGAGCCGATGACGTCGCGGTGGTTCGGCGCCGAGTGGCGGGCCCGCCAGGCCCGCGCGAGGCGGGCCGACAGGTGCTCGGCGTCGGGCGGGGCGTCGTGGCCGGGGCCGAGCTGGAGGGCGTTGAGGGCCTCGCGGACCGCGGCGAACCGCGGGTGCCCTGGGCCGGCGAACAGGCTGACGCGCAGGGACTGGTCGCCCGTGAGGTCGGACAGGTCCCGGACGCGCAGCACCTCGGCGATGCGCAGGACCATCGGCAGTGCCGGAGTCTTCAGCCGGCCGGTCTCGACGGCCTTGACCCAGGATCCGGACCGGCCGACGAGGCCGCCGAGTTGGTCGCGGGTGAGGCCGCGCCGGGTGCGCAGGATCTGCGTTCTCTGGCCGAAGGCCAGCTGTTCGCGGTACGGGTCCTTGGCATAGGAAGACTCGGAAGACATGGCGGCCTTGCCCCTCTCCTCGCGGCTCGTCACCGACAGGCTAGGGGCCGGGGGCCGCGGCGTGGGCGCGGAGCGGACTTCCGCGTGACAACGGCCCGGCTGCGCGAAGCAGTCGGGCCGTTGTCACGTGCGCTCTGACCGGCAGCGCGGGAAGGTCCCCAGGGCGCCCGGATCAGGCGGCCTTGGTCTCCCAGAAGATGCGGTCGATCTCGGCGATCAGTTCGAGGGCCTTGGCGCCGGTCGCCGGGTCGTTGGACGCCTTGGCGGCCGAGAGGGCCTTCAGGGTGTCGTTGACCAGGGTGTGGAGCTGGGGGTACTTCTCGAAGTGCGGGGGCTTGAAGTAGTCGCTCCACAGCACCGACACGTGGTGCTTCGCGAGCTCGGCGCGCTGCTCCTTGATGGTGATGGCGCGCGCGCGGAAGTCCGCGTCGTCGTTGGCCTGGTACTTCTCCTGGACGGCCTTGACGGACTCGGCCTCGATACGGGCCTGGGCCGGGTCGTACACGCCGCAGGGCAGGTCACAGTGGGCGGAGACCTTCGCCTTGGGGGCGAAGAGGCGGGAAAGCATGGAGTTTGTCCTCCTCGTGATCGTCTTCTCAAGAGGGGAGGTTACTCGCTGAGATAACGGAATTCGCGGCCGCCCCCATGGGCTTAGGACAAAAGTCCAGGCTCGTGCGAGGTGTGGTGAGCGAACGTACGGCGGCGTGCGGCAGCATGCGGGGTGGGACGAGGAGGGCTCGGATGGTGGAGAACAGGCGCTCGCGGGCGCGTTTCGAGGTCGTGGAGGTGACGGGCCCGTCGATGGTGCCGACCCTGCTGCACGGGGACCGGCTCGTGGTCCGTTACGGGGCGCTGGTCCGGCCGGGTGACGTGGTCGTGTTCCGGCACCCCCTCCAGCAGGACCTGCTGGTGGTCAAGCGGGCGGCCGAGCGCCGGCCGGGCGGCTGGTGGATGCTCGGCGACAACCCGTTCAACGAGTCCGGCGACAGCACCGTCTACGGGGCGGTCCCCGCCGACCTGGTGCTGGCGACGGCCGTGCTGCGGGTCCGTCCGCGCGCGGCGGATCAGCGCTCGCTGAGGGCCCGGCTGTCCTGGGCGGCCTCGGCGCTGCGCGTGCTGCGCGCGGATTCCTCGGCTTCGAGCCGCTTGCGGGCGCGGTAGGCGGCGACGTTGGCGCGGGTGGCGCAGCGGTCGGAGCAGTAGCGCCGGGAGCGGTTGGTGGAGGTGTCGAGGTAGGCGTTGCGGCAGGGCGGTGCCTGGCACAGGCCGAGGCGGTCGGGGCCGTGCTCGGTGAGGTGGAAGGCCAGGCCCATGGAGGCGATGGCGGCGTAGCCGGCCGAGGCGTTGGACGGGTGGTCGGCGAGGTGGATGTGCCAGTCGGGCCGTCCGTCGGGGCCGACGAGCTCGTGGCCGGAGACCTGCGGGCTGACGGGGAACTCCATGAGCAGGGAGTTCAGCAGGTCCACGGCGAGTACGTGGTCGCCGCCGTCGGCGGCTTCGAAGACGGAGCGCAGCCGGCCGCGGACGTTGCGGAAGCGGGTGACGTCGGTGTCGGTGACCCGGCGGGCCATCTGCACGCTGGGCCCGAAGAGGGCGCGGACGTCGTCCGCCGAGGTGAGCGAGTCCGTGTTGCGGGCCGGCTCCTCGGTGTTGACCAGGCGCACGGCATAGTCCGAGTAATGGGCCAGTTCCACTTGTAGTCCTTACGGCTGCGGTTTAGGGTGAGCGCGAGCTGCTGTAACGGCTGATACGTCTTCGAGGGTATTACGTATGGAGGGGTTCAGGATGACGGACGCGGTGACTGGCGCGATCGGTACGGACTGGCGGGCCTGGCAGGACAGCTGGGACCGGCAGCAGGAGTGGTACATGCCCGACCGCGAGGAGCGGTTCCGGGTGATGCTGGACATGGTCGAGGCACTGGTGGGTCCCTCCCCCCGGGTACTGGATCTCGCCTGCGGTACGGGAAGTATCACGGACCGGCTCCTCCGGCGGTTCCCGCGGGCCGTCAGCACGGGGCTGGATCTCGACCCGGCGCTGCTGACGATCGCCCGGGGCCACTTCGAGGGCGACGACCGGGTCACCTTCGTCACCGCCGACCTCAAGGATCCGGACTGGCGCGCGGCGCTCCCCTACGACTCCTACGACGCGGTGCTGACCGCGACCGCCCTGCACTGGCTCCACAGCGCGGACCTCGCGGTGCTGTACGGGCAGATCGCGCCGCTGGTCCGCCCGGGCGGGGTGTTCATGAACGCCGATCACATGCCCGACCCCTCCACCCCGCGCATCCGCGCCGCCGAGCGCGCCCACCGGCACGCCGGCATGGACCGGGAGAAGGCGGCCGGGGTCCTGGACTGGCGCGAGTGGTGGGAGCTGGCGGCGGCCGACCCGGTCCTCGCGGAGCCGACCAAGGCCCGGTTCGCGATCTACGGGGAGCACGCCGACGGCGACACCCCCGACGAGGCCTGGCACGCCCGGACCCTGCGCGAGGCGGGCTTCGCGGAGGCCCGCAGCGTCTGGCGCTCGCCGTCGGACGCGCTGGTCCTAGGTCTGAAGTAGGAGATCTGAAGGAGGCAATCGGGCGGGAACGCCGGAGGGGCGGTACGGGATCCCGTACCGCCCCTCCGGCGTCGTGCGCGTACCGCTGCGGGCCGCTGCTGCGTGCTGCCGCGTACCGCTGTGTGCCGCTTACAGCACCTTGGACAGGAACGCCTTCGTCCGGTCGTGCTGCGGGTTGCCCAGGACGTCGCGCGGGTTGCCGGACTCGACCACCACACCGCCGTCCATGAACACGAGGTTGTCGCCGACCTCGCGGGCGAAGCCCATCTCGTGCGTGACCACGATCATGGTCATGCCCGAGTCGGCGAGGTCCCGCATGACGTCGAGGACGTCACCGACCAGCTCCGGGTCGAGCGCCGAGGTGGGCTCGTCGAAGAGCATCAGCTTCGGCTCCATGGCGAGCGCGCGGGCGATCGCCACGCGCTGCTGCTGGCCGCCGGAGAGCTGGGTGGGGTAGTTCCCGCCCTTGTCGCCGAGGCCCACGCGGTCCAGGAGGCGTACGGCGCGCTCGCGCGCCACCGCCTTGGACTCGCCCTTGACCATGACCGGGGCTTCCATGACGTTCTCGATGGCCGTCATGTGCGGGAAGAGGTTGAAGCGCTGGAAGACCATGCCGATGTCCCGGCGCTGGGCCGCGACCTCGCTGTCCTTCAGCTCGTAGAGCTTGTCGCCCTTCTGCTTGTAGCCCACCAGCTGGCCGTCGACCGAGAGCCTGCCGGCGTTGATGCGCTCCAGGTGGTTGATGCACCGCAGGAAGGTCGACTTGCCGGAGCCGGACGGGCCGACCAGGCAGAAGACCTCCCGGGGCGCGACCTCCAGGTCGATGCCGCGGAGGATGTGGGCGGCGCCGTACGACTTGTGGACGCCTTCTGCCTTGACCATCGGCTGGGCGGTCACTTCGCCACCTCCGTACGGCGGAACATGTTCAGGTTGGCCTTGAGGCGCTCGAACGGCGTGGGCGGCAGGCTCCGCAGCGAACCGCGGGCGTAGCGGCGCTCCAGGTAGTACTGGCCGACGCTGAACACGCTGGTCAGGGCGAGGTACCAGATCGAGGCGACGAAGTACATCTCGATGACCGCACCGGCGGTGCTGCCGATGTTCGAGCTGGCCCGCAGGAGTTCGGTGTACTGCACCGCCGAGACCAGGGACGAGGTCTTCAGCATGTTGATGAACTCGTTGCCGGTCGGCGGGATGATCACGCGCATCGCCTGGGGCAGCACGACCCGGCGCATGGTCTGCGTCCGCGTCATGCCGAGGGCGTGCGAGGCCTCGCTCTGGCCCTCGTCGACGGACTGGATGCCCGCACGGACGATCTCCGCCATGTAGGCGCCCTCGTTCAGGCCGAGGCCCAGCAGGGCGACCATGAACGGCGTCATGACGTCGACGGTCTCGTTCTTGTAGATCGGACCCAGGTTGATGTACTGGAAGATCAGCGGGAGGCTGAACCACACCAGCAGCTGCACGTAGACCGGGGTGCCGCGGAAGAACCAGATGTAGAGCCAGGACACGAAGCTCGTGACCGGGTTGTTCGAGAGCCGCATCACCGCGAACAGGATGCCGAGCACGAGGCCCAGCGCCATGGCGGAGATGCTGATGATGATGGTGTTGCCGAGGCCCGTGAGGACCGCCGGGTCGAAAAGCTTGTCGCCGACCGTCGCCCAGATGATCTTGCCCTGGGAGAAGGCGTAGACGAGCCAGGCGAGCAGCACCGCCACGACCACGGCGCTGATCCAGCGGCCGTAGTGGCGGACGGGGATGGCCTTGATGGCCTCGTAGGTGGTGCCCGAGGCGCCGGGCCCGGCCGGCGGGGTTGCGGCCGGACCCTTGTCGATCTTGTCAGTCACAATGACTGCCCTTCAGTGGAGCGCTCGGATCACTTGCCGGCGTTGATCGTGGCGGACGGAACCGCGCTGTCCTTCACGTTCCACTTCTCCAGGACCTTGGCGTAGGAGCCGTCCTTGATGATGGCGTCGAGGGCTTCCTTGATGGCGTCGCGGAGCTGGGTGTTCTCCTTCGAGACCGCGATGCCGAAGAGGCCGACGTCGGCCTGCTGGCCGGCGACCTCGAAGTCGTTGCCGCCGCCCGAGGTCTTCGCGGTGTACGCGGTGACCGGGAAGTCGTTCAGGTCGGCCACGGCGCCGCCGGCCTTGACGCGGGTCTGCGCCTCGGCGTCGGTGTCGAAGGCCTCGATGGTGAGCTTCTTGTCGCCGCACTTCTCGGCCTGGGCCTTGAAGGTGTCCTCGTACGTGGTGCCGCGCTGGACGGCGACCGTCTTGCCGCAGAGGTCGTCGAGCGACTTGATGTTGTCCGGGTTGCCCTTCTTGACCAGCAGCGAGACGCCGGAGGAGAAGTAGTCGACGAAGTCGACGCCCTTGCCGATCTTGGCGCCCTTGTCGTCCAGGCCTTCCTGGCGCTTCTTGTTGTCGGTGATCGACGACATGGCCACGTCCTGGCGGCCGGTCTCCAGCGAGGTGATGAGACCGTCGAAGGTGCCGGAGGTGAACTGGAACTTCACACCGAGCTGCTTGCCCAGGGCGTCGGCGATGTCCGGGTCGACACCGACGATCTTGCCGCCGTCGACGAACTCCATCGGGGCGTAGGCGGTGTCGGAGCCGACCTTGACGACACCGGCGTCCTGGATCTTCTTCGGCAGCTTCGAGAACAGCGGGGCGCTGTTGTCGGTCTTGGCCGAGGGGGTCGAGGAGCCAGAGTCGGTCTGGTCGCCACAGCCCGTGAGGATCAGGGCACCGGTGACCGCGATCGCGCCGACCGCGGCGATCCGGGACCGGGCGGCGGTCGTACGACGGGTGGTGCTTGCGGTCATGAGCTGGTTCCTCCGGCAGGTGGAAAAGCATCCGAGAACGGTCGGGGCACGCACCATCGAGTGTCGCGACCTTGTGTGATTACGGCATCTTGCCATTCGGACTGACGCATTCAGGCTGCCCATCAGGTCAAAATCAGATAACGGGCGCCCCCGAAGACCCAACAGGACTGCGGACAACGGCCGTCACGGCCGCACAAAAGCCCGTGACCTGGCACTTTCACCTCAGTTTTTGCGGCGCGTCTCGTCTGCTGGACAGCGAGGTTTGGACTTTTAGCCAAAACCGGGACAACGAGCCTACGATCGAACAGGAATCGACTCGTCTGGCCGAGCGTTCTTCCGGTAGAACAGATCCTTACACCCCTCATCCGGGGCTCAGGGCGCGCGTGCGGCGCGCCCGCGCGTACGAACCTCCCCTCCGCGGAGACGGGCCAACCGTCGACGCGGAGTCCGGACGCGGTGCCCGCCCACCCCTTAACCAGGAGTGGCCACCCTCAACGATTCAAAGGACTTAAGGGGTCACACACAGTGGCAGCGGAGATCGTCAACCCTCGCAGTGACAGCGCGACGGACAACAACCCCGACGCGGTGTTCGCACTGCACCGGGGCGGCAAGATGGCCATCCAGGCCACCGTGCCCGTCCACGACAAGGACGACCTGTCCCTCGCGTACACCCCCGGCGTGGCGAAGGTGTGCAGCGCCATCGCCGAGCAGCCGGACCTGGTGAACGAATACACCTGGAAGTCCAACGTGGTCGCCGTCGTCACCGACGGCACGGCCGTGCTCGGACTCGGTGACATCGGCCCGGAAGCCTCCCTCCCCGTGATGGAGGGCAAGGCCATCCTCTTCAAGCAGTTCGGCGGTGTCGACGCGGTTCCGATCGCGCTCGCCACCAAGGACACGGACGAGATCATCGAGACGGTCATCCGTCTCGCCCCGTCCTTCGGCGGGGTGAACCTGGAGGACATCTCCGCCCCCCGCTGCTTCGAGATCGAGCGGCGCCTCCAGGAGGCGCTCGACATCCCGATCTTCCACGACGACCAGCACGGCACGGCGATCGTGACGCTGGCCGCCCTGCGCAACGCCGCCAAGCTCACCGGCCGCACCCTCGGCGACCTGCGGGCCGTCATCTCGGGTGCCGGCGCGGCGGGCATCGCGATCGCCAAGATCCTGGTGGACGCGGGCATCGGCGACGTCTGCGTGACGGACCGCAAGGGCGTCGTCTCGGCGGACCGCTCGGACCTGACCGACGTCAAGGCCGAGATCGCGGCCCTGACGAACAACACCGGCCAGACCGGCTCGCTGGAGCAGGCGCTCGTCGGCGCGGACGTCTTCATCGGCGTCTCCGGCGGCACGGTCCCCGAGGCGGCGGTGGCCTCGATGGCGAAGGACGCGTTCGTCTTCGCCATGGCCAACCCGAACCCGGAGGTCCACCCGGACGTCGCGCACAAGTACGCGGCGGTCGTGGCCACGGGCCGTTCGGACTTCCCGAACCAGATCAACAACGTGCTGGCCTTCCCGGGCATCTTCGCCGGGGCCCTCAAGGTCCGCGCGACCCGGATCACCGAAGGCATGAAGATCGCTGCCGCCGACGCCATCGCCGGCGTCGTGGGCGACGAGCTCGCGGCCGACTACGTGATCCCCTCGCCGTTCGACGCGCGCGTCGCCGAGGCCGTCTCGGCCGCGGTCGCCGCCGCGGCGAAGGCCGACGGAGTGGCCCGCCTGGCCTGATCCGCGCACCACAGCAGTACGGGCGGGGCCCGGCCGGAGCGATCCGGCCGGGCCCCGCCCGTTTCCACGCGCCGCCCGTGCGACGAAGGCCTCACCACCTCGGCGGCGGTAGCTCTGGAACCCGCGCCCTACCGAGCGGTAGCGTCGCCGCATGTTCGCTGCCTACGCCGCCCGAATCGACCGTGACCAGCCGCTGAGCGGCCTCGTACTGGGCGAACGCCCGGCTCCCGAGGCCCGCCCGGGCTGGGTGACCGTCAACGTCCGCGCCGCCTCGCTCAACCACCACGACCTGTGGTCGTTGCGCGGAGTGGGACTCTCCGGGGACAAGCTCCCCATGATCCTCGGCTGCGACGCCGCCGGAACCGACCAGGACGGCAACGAGGTCGTCCTGCACTCCGTGATCGGCCAGAGCGGCCACGGGGTCGGCCCCGACGAGCCCCGGTCGATCCTGACCGAGCGCTACCAGGGCACCTTCGCCGAGCAGGTGACCGTCCCGGCCTGGAACGTCCTGCGCAAGCCCGCCGAACTGTCCTTCGCGGAGGCCGCCTGCCTGCCCACGGCCTGGCTGACGGCCTACCGGATGCTCTTCACCAACGCCGGGGTCCGCCCCGGGGACTCCGTACTCGTCCAGGGCGCCGGCGGCGGGGTCGCCACCGCCGCGATCGTCCTCGGCAAGGCGGCCGGCCTGCGGGTCTTCGCCACCAGCCGGGACGCGGCCAAGCGCGCGCGGGCCGTGGAACTGGGCGCGGTGGAGGCCTTCGAGCCGGGCGCGCGGCTCCCGCACCGGATGGACGCGGTCATGGAGACCGTGGGGGCGGCCACCTGGTCGCACTCGGTCAAGTGCCTGCGCCCCGGCGGGACCCTGGTGATCTCCGGCGCCACCAGCGGCGACCGGCCCGCGCACGCCGAACTGACCCGGATCTTCTTCCTGGAGCTGAAGGTCGTCGGTTCGACCATGGGCACCAAGGACGAGCTGGAGGACCTGCTGTCCTTCTGCGCGGCCACCGGGGTCCGGCCCGTCATCGACGAGGTGCTGCCGCTGGACCGGGCGCGCGAGGGCTTCGAGAAGCTGGAGTCGGGCGACCTGTTCGGAAAGGTCGTGCTCACGGTCTGACCTCCCCCGCCGTCCGTCAATCAGGGTTGACACCCCTCCCCTGTCAACCTACATTGACATGCATGACGGAAGCCACCGATCTCGCCGAACGAGCAGGAGACCGGGACCCCCGCGTGGGCCTGCGTGCCGTGGCCGCGCTCCGGCGGCTGCTGGAGCAGCTGGAGGCCGTACAGGTACGCAGCGCCCGGGCGCAGGGCTGGTCCTGGCAGGAGATCGCGGCCGAGCTGGGCGTCAGCCGGCAGGCCGTGCACAAGAAACACGGGAGGCTGTGATGTTCGAACGCTTCACCCGGGACGCCCGCGACGCCGTGTCGGGGGCCGTGGCCGAGGCCCGGCAGGCCGGCGCCGCCACCGTGGCCGAGGAACACCTGCTGCTCTCCCTGCTGACCCGGGGCGCCCTGGACCCGCTCGGCGTGGACCGGGAGGCGGTCACCGCGGCCCTCGCCGAGTCCCGGCGGCGCGGCGGCATGTCGAGGGCCGACGAGGAGGCGCTGGCCGGGCTCGGCATCGACCTCGGCGCGATCGTGTCCCGGTTCGAGGAGACCCACGGCGCGGGCGCCCTGTCCGCTCCGGCCCCGCGCCGCAAGACCCTCGCGGGCTCCCTCCGGTCGGCCCTCGGGCGCCCGGCTCCCGAACAGCGCCACGTCCCCTTCACCGGGGGCGCGAAGAAGGTGCTGGAGCAGTCCCTGAGGATCTCCATGGGCCGCAAGGACCGGCACATCGGCACCCTGCACCTGCTGCTGGCCCTGCTCTCGCGGCCCGGCACGGTCGCCGAGGTCCTCGCGGACCACGGCGTCACGTACGCGACCGCCGAACGGGGCCTGGCCGCCTGAGCCTCCGTGAGACCTAGTGCCGTGACCGGAAAGGTCCACCGGGTCGCGACGCCCGGCACGGCACCTCTCCGCGTTGTCGGACCACGGAGGTACGTCCAGTACGAG